>LGHA01000030.1 GCA_001508595.1 Anaerolineaceae bacterium 46_22
AGCAGGTGCCATGAAGCAAAGGCCGCTTTGGGCTTCGACCAGCACAAAAAATCCGAATTACAGTGATATTAAATATGTGGAGTCGCTGGTTGCTGAAAACTCAGTAAACACCGTTCCTCCAGAGACACTGGATGCTTTTATTGACCATGGCGATCCGGAGATCACAATCTATGATGATCTCGACCAGGCTGAAAAGGATTTTAAGGCTTTGGCGGAATTGGGCATCTCGATTGATGAGATCACCAAAGAGCTTGAAGATGAAGGCGTGCAAAAATTTGCTGAATCCTTCAATAAGCTCCTGGCTGTTATTGAGGATCAAAAAAATAAATTTAGAAAAAATCTTGGCAGCCTGGCTGAAAAGATTCCAACAGAAGTGGAAGCTTTTAAATCATATGATGTGATCGGAAGAATGCATCGTACGGATCCCACAATCTGGACTGAGGAACCTGACGGACAAATGACCGTCCAAACCCGTTTAGGGTGGCTTGGTTTACCAGACGAAGGCCTAGCCTTAACAGACTCACTGAACAAGTTACTTAAGGATTGCCGCTCAGAAGGGTACGAAAAAGTACTGCTCTTAGGAATGGGCGGCTCGTCTTTGGCACCAGAGACCATCAGCCTTGTTTTAGGTGACAAAATCAGCGGGTTGACTCTGAAAATTTTGGATTCAACAATCCCAGCCCAGGTCAGAGAAGCAGAAGTCTGGGTTGATTACGAGAAAACCGTATTCATTGTTGCAAGTAAATCCGGAACAACTACAGAGACCCTCTCCCTCTACCAGTATTTCTGGGAAAAGTCTGAAGCTGTCCTTGGTGACAGGCGACCCCTGCACTTTATTGCAATCACTGATCCCGGAAGTAAATTAGCGAAGATGGGGCAGTCCTCAGGATTCCGGGCTGTTTTTACCGCCAATCCCAATGTGGGCGGACGGTATTCGGCTTTGAGCCATTTTGGGTTGGTACCAGCCGCGTTGATGGGTGTGGACCTGGAACGATTTTTGTGTCAGGCACATGAGATGACTAAAAATTTTTCAGCAACGAACCCTGTTGAATTAAACCTGGGCGCGCTGCTCGGCATTGTCGTAGGACTGGGTGACAGCAGCGGAAAAGACAAATTAACCATTTTGGCTGACGAAAGACTGAAGCCTGTTGGTGCCTGGCTCGAGCAGCTCGTTGCTGAGAGCAGCGGCAAACAGGGCAGAGGGATTGTTCCGGTCAATGAAGAAAGCCTTCTTGCCCCGGAAAACTATCAAATGGATCGTTTGTTTGTTTACCTGCGAGAAACAGGTGAGCATGACGATATTGTTGGCGCATTGGAAAATAGAGGGCATACTGTCGTTTCGCTTGATGTTACTGATCCTTATGAATTAGCTGCGCAATTCTACCTATGGGAGATTGTCATTGCGGTCGCCTGCGGGATCATTGGCGTCAATGCATTTGATCAACCTGATGTTCAGGACAATAAGAATCGAACAAAGGAAAAGATTTCACGATATCAAGAAACTGGCGTATTAGAAGAGCCAGAAGCGATCTGGGAGCGGGGGGGAACGAAGGTTTTCGGCGTTGACTTTGATGAGCTGTCAACTTGCGAATCAGTCGGTGATGTGATTGAAAAATTCGTCAAACTGTCAAAAGATGGTGATTACATCGCATTGAACGCATATCTTCCACGCAATAAGAAGACAAAAGAAAAGCTTCAAACCCTGCGGAAGCATATTTTACAGGAATCAGGCAGGGCAACTACCCTGGGATTTGGTCCCCGTTTCTTACACTCAACCGGTCAGCTTCACAAAGGCGGTGCTAATAACGGCGTATTTATCCAGATCACGCAGGATGACCCGTCCGATTTGCCAATTCCTGGCCTGGATTATTCATTTGGTGTCCTGGCAAGAGCACAGGCGCTTGGTGATTTGGAAGCCTTACTGGCTCGTGATCGGCGTGCCATTCGCATCCACCTTGGTCCAGAGGATATGATTGAGGTTTGACAAACAATATCAGGATAAAAATGAATTCCCGGATTAATGCCCGGGAATTTTTTGTTAATCCATTCTTGTTGGTATAATTTTGGAGTGATATTTTTTTTGAAAGCTTTAAGCAACCAACAAGGTAATGCGGAGATGGAAAAATAATGAGAGTGCTTGGCGTCGATCCTGGTGACAAACGCATTGGTGTGGCGATCAGCGATCCAACGGGGACGATTTCAAGGCCTTTGTGTGTCATCGAGCATCAAGCACGGGAAAAAGACGCACTAAGAATTATTGAAGCGGCTATTGAACAAGGTGCTGCGATGATCGTGGTTGGATGGGCGCTCGATTCTCAGGGGGAAATTGGTCACAGCGCAAGGAAATCTCAGCGTTTAGCAGATGTTATTCGTGATCATTGTGATTTGCCTGTCAAAATGTGGGATGAAAGCGGTACAACCCAAGACGCGATAAATTCAAGGATATCGGTGGGTGTTTCTCGGAAAAAACGATCAGGGCATCTTGATGATCTTGCCGCAAGTATTCTGCTGCAGGATTTCTTAATTCACAATGAAGACATTGTAAAAAATACAGAGGATACCCATGGCTAAAAAGAGAAAAGCTCGAATTTTACCATTGTTTATTTTGCTTTTCCTGATAATTTTTGCAGGGTTTGTTGTTGGTGTTTTTAGTATTAGCCAGGTGATTGCCAGTGAATTTGGGAAACCGACGAAAAATCTTTCTCTTACCCAGAGAATTCTATACCCGATCGAGTTGTTTCTTCACCGAGAAGCGCTGACCAATCCAAAAAACAGCTCTGGGGTTGACCAGCCTTTTACGGTTGCCCAGGGCGAGTCTGTTTCGATGATTTGCATCCGGTTAGAGCAATCCGGATTAATTGATGATGCTGAATTGCTTCGAACCTATCTCGTTTACACTGGCCTGGATCGACAATTGCAATCCGGTCAATTTTTACTCAATCCGGCTATGTCCCCAATCGAAATCGCTTCAGCTTTAATGGATGCAACACCTGCTGAAGCAGTTGTCAGCATACTGCCGGGCTGGCGGATCGAAGAGGTGGCAGTAAACGTAGCGGGAAGTGGTCTGGCAATTTCCCGCGAGGAATTTATTTCAGAGTCGTACACACCTTCGTCGGTTTATTTTTCTTTTTTGCCCATTGATAATTCGCCGACATTAGAAGGTTTTCTATTTCCAGGGATGTATATGATTCCTCGCGAGGAAGGCATTGCCTTTGTATTAAGCGAAATTCTGAGTGAATTTAACGCTAATATGGATGAAGATCTCCTGAATGGTTTCGAGCGGCAGGGGCTTTCGATTTATGAGGCAGTGACTTTAGCCTCCATTGTTGAGAAAGAAGCGGTAGTGGATGATGAGAAACCGATGATTGCTTCGGTTTTTTATAACCGTCTGGCACAGGGTATGCGGTTGGAAACTGATCCGACGGTACAATATGCGCTGGGTTTCAGCGAGGAGTGGTCTACTTGGTGGAAATCCCCGCTGTCAAACGCTGACCTTGCAGTTGAATCCCCATATAATACTTATCTCGCGTTCGGCTTGCCGCCAACACCCATTTGCAACCCGGATTTAGGATCGCTTCGTGCCGTCGCTTTTCCGGCAGAAACGCCTTATTTATATTTTAGGGCAGCATGTGATGGGTCTGGTCGGCATAATTTCTCGATTACCTTTGAGGAACACCTCAATAATGCCTGTGATTAATTTGATTTTAAAAAGGAGCTGAGATGACAGTTTTAGGAATTGATATTGGTGGTTCAGGCATCAAAGGGGCACCGGTTGATGTGAAAACGGGCGAGTTTTTAGAGGAGCGTTACCGAATTCCGACGCCCTCTCCAGGTAAACCTGAGCAGGTAATTGAAGTCATCAAACAAATCGTTGATCATTTTAATTGGGAAGGGAAAATTGGTGCGGGATTTCCGGGCGTTGTTCGGCGCGGTGTGATTGGAACAGCTGCAAATGTTAGCAAGGATTGGATTGGACAAAACCTGGCAAAATTGATCAAGGACGCAACCGGTAACAAAACGACCATTTTGAACGATGCTGATGCCGCAGGTCTGGCGGAGATGCGATTTGGAAGCGGTAAAAAATATGAGGATGAGTTTGTTTTATTCCTCACCATTGGTACTGGCATTGGATCAGCCTTGTTTGTAAAGCGTGAGCTGTGGCCAAATTCAGAACTTGGCCACCTGAAAATCCGCGGGAAAGATGTGGAAAGGATAGCCGGTGATGGGGTAAGGACTGAAAAGAATCTCTCCTGGAAAAAATGGGGAAAACGTTTGGATAAGGTTCTACAAACTTATGAATTTCTACTTAATCCTGACGTTATCATTCTCGGCGGCGGTGTCAGCAAGAAATTTGAAAATTATGGGAAATACCTTAAGAATATTGACGCGGAGGTAATCCCTGCAGTTTTGAGAAACCAGGCTGGCATTGTGGGCGCAGCGATGGCAGCGGCAGAATCGATCATTATTGATTGACCAAGAAATTTACCCATATTTTAGAGCGCAGGCTTTAGCCTCAGAGCTTGAGTCTTGAACAATATTGTTCTTGAATTGCAAATTATCTTCAGAGAAAAAAGCGCACTTAAGTCTGCGCTCCGAAAGTCCTCGGATATTTTTCGGAATTCATAATTCAACATTTTAAGAGATGTGATGTTAATTGAATTAGAAAGAGGCCGTCTTATTGATCGGCCTCTTTGTCGTTTAATCTTCCATTAGGGTAGCATAACCTGGACCGTCTGAGAAATAGTCATAATTTGCTTGAATGTCTCTGGTCAGGTCGATCTCTTCATCTGGTTCCAATGTGTGTGTTGATTCAATGTGAACCGTGTTCCCCTGGTAATCGTGACCGTCAAAAGCATCTTCGAAGCCTGGCGTACCTAAAGGCATAGCCTGGACTTCGCCGCCCATGGCGAAGTAGGCTTGAGGAACTTCATCTTCCGGGAATATTGCATGAAATGGACACTCAGGGATGCAAGCGCCGCAGTCGATGCAGGTGTTCGGGTCTATATAAAACCAGGGCCATTCTTCTTGCGGTTTCCCTGGCACAATACACTCAACCGGACAAACGGTCACACAGCTGCCTTCGCGTACGCATAAGCTTGTGATGATGTGAGTCATAATTCCTCCAATTCATTATTTACGAGATTTTAGTCGTCCATTTGGGCTTTGTCAAGTTCATGGTTTACATTACAATATATCTCTATGAGCGATCAGAATCAGCAAAAGCAATTCCATCCGGTTCTTGTAACCACCCTGGGAATTTTGTGCATTTCCACAGCATCGATCTTTATAAGGTTTGCTCAAGATGAAGCCTCGGCAATGGTGATTGCTGCTTCGCGCTTAATCGTGGCAAGTTTAATTATCGTGCCTATTGTCCTAATCAAACAAAAAGGCGAATGGGCACGACTTTCAATATCCGATTTTGGAAAGGCAATTTTATCAGGAATATTCCTGGCCTTACATTTTACAACATGGATCAGTTCTCTTCGCTTGACGTCTATAGCGAGTTCAATTGTGTTGGTCACCACAACTCCTCTGTGGGTTGCGCTTTTATCCCCCATCGTTTTGAAAGAACCCATTCGAAAATCGGTGATTGCAGGATTAGTGGTATCAATGGCTGGAAGCATAATTGTTGGTTTGGCAAGCACCTGCCAATTTCAGGGCGGCATTTTAACATGTAGTGGGCAGCTTTCTACTGGCGGCTCAATGTTTGGGAACCTTTTAGCCCTAATCGGCGCCTGGATGGCGGCAGGATACATATTGATGGGACGCCAATTGCGAAAAAATCTCACGACCCTGTCCTATGCCGGCCTGGTGTATGGGATTGCTGCTCTTGTTCTTTTGGTGATTGTTATCCTCAGAAAAGAGCCGGTTTTTTCTTATTCACGTCAAACGTATTTCTGGCTGGCAGCCCTGGGTATCGTACCGCAGCTGATGGGACATTCACTGCTAAATTTAGCACTTAAATATATATCGGCAGCTTATGTCTCCCTGACTCTCCTGGGCGAACCGATTGGGACGGTGATTTTAGCTTTGATTTTCCTTAAAGAAAGCCCCACATTCCTTGAGGGAATTGGGGCTGTTCTAATTTTGGCCGGAATCGTGATCGCCTCATTTTGGCGTGATAAAAAAGTTAATGCGGCATGACCTGCCCTGAAGTTTGATCTTCAAGTTTCTTTCGAATGTTTTCTTTTTCTTCTTCAGGTAAGCGTCCATATAAATAGTTAGTTTCGTGTAGTCTATTTACAAGGCTTTCATTAATAGCATCGGGGGGCATCCGCCAGCCCCAATTTCCTGAGGCATTCCCGGGATAGTTCATGCGTGCCCAGTTGCCAAGGCTCAGAAAATCCTGCATAGGCGCGAGGACCCAAGCGGCGGTCGATCGCCACAATGTGCGGATCATTGACCAGGAAATATCATTGCCTGACCGAGCCAGGTAACGTCGGCATAAATCCTTTTCTCTTTCTGGAGCGCTCGTGTACCAACCCAGGGTTGTATCATTGTCATGTGTGCCGGTATAGGCTACACAATTGACAGGATAATTGTGGGGGAGGAAATCATCATCCGGGTCGGATGCAAAAGCAAATTGTAAAATTTTCATTCCCGGCAGATTAAAATCATCTCGCATTTGCTTAACTTCTGTTGTGATAACTCCCAGATCCTCTGCAATAATAGGGAGTTCACCCAATTGGGTCTTGATCGCACTTAAGAAATCCTTACCTGGTCCCTTGACCCATCTTCCTTCTTCGGCGGTCTCATTGCCAAATGGGATTTCCCAGTAGGCTTCAAATCCACGAAAATGATCAAGCCTGATGATGTCAACCTGGTTCAGAACAGACGCCATTCGCTTAAGCCACCATTGGTAACTATTCTTTTTGTGAAGGTCCCATTTGTAAAGCGGGTTTCCCCATAACTGACCGGTTTTTGAAAAATAATCTGGTGGAACGCCGGCAACAACTGTTGGCAATCCTTCTTGATCCAGGTAGAAAAGTTCCTTATTAGCCCATACATCTGCACTGTCATAAGCAACGAAGATTGGGATGTCGCCGATAATGCGAATGCCTTTCTTTTTGGCATAAGAACGCAAGCTTTGCCATTGTTCATTGAAAATAAATTGCAGATAATTCTGAAATTCAATGTCTTCTTGATGTTCGGCAATGAAGGCTTTTAATATTTCAGGGTCTCTTTTCCGCAGGGATTCTGGCCATTCACTCCACGAGGCATTACCATGTTCGGCTTTGATTGCCATAAAAGTTGCAAAGGGTTCCAGCCACTCCTTTTGAGATTCTTTGAAACTTGAAAAAGCATCCAGGTATTTTTTTTGTTTGATTGACCTGAACTGTTTATAAGACCTTTTGAGGAGTTTGATTTTCCATTTAATGACAGGACCATAATCCACTTTTTCAATAGGAAAATCAGGCCTGTCAGCAAGATCGGATTTCTTCAGAAGCCCTTGATCCAGCAATCGCGCAGCACTGATAATGTAAGGATTGCCAGCAAAAGCAGAAAAGCACTGATAGGGGGAATCACCATATCCAGTGGGTCCCAAGGGCAAAACCTGCCAGAACTGGGTCCCTGTTCGAGCAAGGAAATCGATCCATCGGTAAGCTTCTGGACCTAAATCTCCAATACCATCAGGACCTGGCAGGCTGGTCGGGTGAAGAAGGATACCTGATGCTCGTTCTTGTTTCATTTGCAGCTCCTTACAAAATTATTTATTAAATATTATTGGCAAAACGATAATAGGTATCAATATACTTCTGGGCTGAATTTTCCCATGAAAAATCTATTTTCATCCCATTATTCTGAATCTTCTTCCATAAGCCGGGTTTTTGATAAAAGCGAATCGCGCGCCGCATTGTGGTGGCAAAGACAGAGGGGTATGGTTTATCAAACAAGAAGCCTGTGCCGCCGTCCACTTTGCGAGTTACAGGTGTGATGGTGTCCACCAAACCGCCTGTTGCCCTTGCAACGGGAACACAGCCGTAACGCATTGAAATCATTTGCGAGAGTCCGCAGGGTTCGTATCGCGAGGGCATCATAAAAATGTCTGCGCCTGCGTATAGCCGATGCGCCAATTTCCCGTCAAAACCGATAATTGAACGAACCTTTTCGGGAAACTCATTTTCTAAATCAACTGCCATTTGTTCAATGGTTGGATTTCCCGTTCCAAGAATGATCGCCTGCCAGGGTGAATCTTTTAGATATTTCAATCCTTTGAGAGCGATATCAATGCCCTTTTGGGCATCCATCCGGCTGATCAATGTTAACAGCGGAATATTTTCATCTTGTGAAAGGTTAAATTCTTGCAGCAAATCTAATTTGTTGATTGGTCGTTTAGACAAATCATCATTCGAGAAATTTTGTGCTATGACTTTATCCGTTACTGGATCCCATAAATCAAGGTCAAGCCCGTTGACAATGCCCTGAAGTGCAGATTTCCTGGTGTTTAAGAAGTCTTCCAGGCCGCATCCAAATTCTGGCGTGAGGATTTCTTCAGCATAATGCGGAGAAACGGCAATAATTCTATCTGCATGCAAGAGACCAAGCGGGAGGGGGGCGTGCCTTGCCCATTCTGGAAGAACAGTATTTTCTGATGGCGGGAGCCCGTAATCGGTGAGAGCTTTTTGAACGCCAAAACCCATAAAGGGCAAATTGTGGAGGGATAAGATGGTTTTTGTCTTTGAGAGGTGTGGTGAGGGGATTTCCCTGGTTTTTAATGCATAAATCGCTGTGGCAGTATGCCAGTCGTTTGCCTGGAGTATATCAACCCTAAAATCAAGAAATTTGGCTAAACCCAAACAAGCAAGCGAGAAAAAAACAAATTTATAGCCATCATGAATGGGTTCCAGTGAGTATACTGGTGATTTTTCATCAATCGGGTCACCGTCTAATAAATAGACTGGCAAACCTTCTTTATCGTAATAGTAAACCTGGCAGTTTACCAGACCCTCTGAACTATTGACTCCAAATTCACCAAGGAGTTTTGGTTTGAACCCTTTTTGTTTGACAGCAAAATGAAAGGGCAAAACGACTCTAATGTCCACGTTTTTAGATTTTGGAAAGGTATTTGAGAGATTGCGAATAGCATCCGGTAAAGCACCGGCAACATCTCCCAATCCCCCAACTTTTACAAAGGGTTCTGCTTCAGCTGTTAGAAAAAGAACATTGAGGGTCATTTTATTTCTCGCCTTCTATTTGTTTTTCAAGTATTTTTTGACGATTTCGATATAATCTTGGGTTTCAGCCATGTCAGAGGACGCACCAAGAAATTCGATTAATTCAGCAATTAAACCGGATTTCAACTCTGCATCTTCCCGGCTCCAGGTTCGGCTTTTTACCTCAAGGAAATGACCCAAATCTGGATTGATGAGCGTATCAATATTGATGTAAAAATCAACTTCTTTGTATTGAATTTTAAACCGTTTGCGATCTTTTTCGATGTCAATTTCGCTGGCGGGATCGAAATATTCTCGATAAAAGCGCAGAGAATGGGTTGCAGGTGCATAATACCGACTGCGGGAAAGCATCACATCTCGTTCAAAGGAAGCTTCTCGAGTCACGCCAACAAGGGTCAATCGACCGCGCACATTGGTGATTTCACCTTTTCTGCCGATAAACTCATCCTCCCTGTAGCGTAAAAGCCCTTGCTTCTTTTTATCGAAGAAGAAATACGTATCGTATTCGTGGTAATGCCGTGTGTAGATAATATCAACACCATCCTGATCCAGGGCTTCAATGATTTTGTCAGGATCCGTAATACGAACCTTTGCCTGGACTTCAAAGCTCTCTTCTTGCATTGCGCCGCCGATAGCGACCAGTTTGGACAGAACCGATTGCTCACGTTCAATCAAGAACGCATCGATTTTCTTTGCATAATCCTGAGCTTCACTCATCAACTGCGCTTCATCAAGGGTTAATAAGACATGCTCTCGCATTAACCACTTTCCATTGACCATCATGTCGCTTATATCCGTAGATTTTGAAGCATAAATTACCTGTGCGTATAGACCTTCAAGGTCACGTTCAAATTTTGGCGAATTGTGCAATTTATTAATATCAATCAAAATCATATCCGCCCGTTTGCCGGGGACAAGGGAGCCTGTAATGTGGTTCATGTGAACGGCTTTTGCCCCCATACTGGTTGCCATTGACAGCGTTTGCTTAGCTGGTAAGGCAGTTGGATCACCAGAGGAGGCTTTGGCAATCATCGAAGCTAAACGCATTTCCTCAACCATATCCAAATCATTATTAGAAGCTGGGCCATCAGTACCAATCCCAACGTTTACCCCCAACTCGAGCATTCGTGTAACATTTGCAAAACCTGAAGCCAATTTCAGGTTGGATGAAGGATTATGTGCAACGCCAGCTTTGTGTTTTTTCAGTTCTCGCATTTCACCTTCATCGATGTGCACGCAGTGTGCAGCAATCACTTTC
>LGHA01000199.1 GCA_001508595.1 Anaerolineaceae bacterium 46_22
CCACCCAAACGGTGCGCCAGGCGGAAAAACTGTTCATATTCGGTGATGATGTTGACGAATTCTTCTTCATTGAGTTCAGGAGAAAGCTGAT
Source organism: Anaerolineaceae bacterium 46_22 (assembly GCA_001508595.1). Classification (GTDB taxonomy): domain Bacteria; phylum Chloroflexota; class Anaerolineae; order Anaerolineales; family Anaerolineaceae; genus Brevifilum. The sequence continues at coordinate 92 of LGHA01000199.1, forward strand.
CCCTGTACGCCTCAAATTTTTCAACACCTGCTTCAATTTTTTTGAACGTTGCTTCGTAGTTGGGATCATCAAATCCTTCAAATAGATCCTTCAGACTCCAGGCTTTTTGAGTATATGTTTGTTCTGTCATTCCTTTTCCTTTTTATATTTATTTCTGGCAAAGGGATTATCCTTTTTTTGCCGGTTTCGTTTGTTTTGATAATTCCTCACGCACCAGCTCGCGTAGATGATCGATTGGCTGGCGCTGTTTTTCTTTTTCATCCCAGTAATACCAGACTTTCCACCCATTGCTAGGGCCGTCATGAATGGTCTTGGCAAGCTGATGGATGGATCCTCGCTGACCGTTAAAGGAGAGCTTACCATCAGCAAGAACCTTCGCAGTTAAGGTACCGTCTGCACCGAAATACAGCAATTGTCCCGGTTCCAGCATCCCATTTTCAACCAGGTTACCAAACGGGACCCGTTTTTGGCGGCGTGGGTTGGGTGTGACGTAAATTGGGGGATCAAATTCCAGCTGCACTACCTGGTTTACTCGCTTCATAGCCAGCTCAACATATTTTTTATCGATCTCAACGCCGATAAAATGCCGATGAAGCTTGCGTGCCACCGCACCGGTTGTGCCCGTGCCAAAGAAGGGGTCCAGGATCACATCCTCAGGGTTGGAGCTGGACATGATGACGCGGTACAGCAGCGCTTCCGGTTTTTGTGTCGGGTGTGCTTTTTCGCGCATTTGCAGGTCGTCATTGAGGCCTTTCATGGCATGATAGTTGAAGGTGTATCTGGCGCCTTTCTTCTTTTGCATCCAGAGCAAAGTCTCATGAGCGTTGGTATAACGAACGCCTCTGAAATTTGGCATCGGGTTGGCTTTAACCCATACCACATCATTCAGGAACCAGAATCCAAGGTCTTGCAGTATTTTACCGACCCTGTAGATGTTGTGATAAGAACCGATGACCCACAAGGTGCCGGTAGGTTTTAATACGCGGCGGCAAGCCGTCAGCCATTCACGAGTGAATTGATCATATTGGGCAAAACTGTAGGGCGGATCCGCAAAAACCAGGTCCACTGAATCTTCAGGTAATTCCTGGAGAACCTGGCGGCAATCGCCAATCAAGACCTGGTCAAGCGGCAGAGAGGGAGTGTCTTTGGACATCATTGCTTTATTTTAACGGCATTTATTAACTTTGTGAAATAAGTCGGGCAAGTTACATCGTAAGGCTTGATGTGGCGCATTGACCCATCGGTTATAATCGATTCAACTGAATTTTATTTTAACCTTAGAAACGAGATCATGACATCTGAACCGAACTACAATCCTTTACCCAAACGATGGAAAGTCCAACCGGCGTATCCGGGATATATTAATGATTCCCTGTCCGACTACAACGCATTTATGCGCCAATTGCTATTCAACAGGGGCATAACGGACAATCATGCGGCTGCCCATTTCATTGCCGGCACCGTTGACCATCCAACGGATCCCTTTTTGATCAAAGATATGGACCTTGCTGTGGAAAGACTCCACCAGGCAATCGTACAAAAGGAGGCCATCGTTGTGTATGGCGATTATGATGCTGACGGCGTTACTTCATCAGCCCTGCTAAAGCTCTTTCTGGATGCGGTTGGCGTTCAAGCAAGGGTATATATCCCCAATCGCTATGATGAAGGCTACGGTTTGAATGATGATGCGATCCAAGATTTAGCCCAGGAGGGGACCAACCTGATCATCACCGTGGATTGCGGTGTTCGGGCAATCAAAGAAATAAGCTTGGCAAATGAATTAGGTGTGGATGTGGTTGTCAGCGACCATCACAATCCAGGCGCGGAACTACCGCCAGCGGTGGCTGTTATTGATCCAAAGCAAGAACGCGATTTTTACCCTGAGAAATTCCTGGCTGGTGTGGGTTTGGCTTATAAATTTACACAAGCATATCTTGAAAGGTACCCAAAAGAAGGGGTGGATGCTGATGATTGGCTGGACCTGGTGGCGATCGGAACCGTGGCAGACCTGGCACCACTGCGTGGTGAAAATAGGATGCTGGTTAAAAAAGGTCTGGCAAAAATCCAAACCGCACCGCGGCAGGGCGTGTTTTCCCTGGCGCAGGTGGCAGGGATTGATTACCGAAAATGTGATGCTTCTAACATCGGCTTTGGCCTGGGGCCGCGCCTGAATGCAGCTGGGCGCCTGGAATCAGCGCTTATGGCTTTTGATCTGTTGACTACCGATGACCCTAATGTGGCAGGTGAACTGGCGCAAAAGCTGGAGTCCTACAACAGCGAACGCCAGGATATGACTCATGAGATCCGAAAGGAAGCCGCACAAAGGGTTTTGGATGCGGACCCGGATGCGGTTTTGTTCTTTGCAGTCGATCCAAATTTTAGCGAGGGTGTGGTTGGCCTGGCAGCATCTCGACTGACAGAAGCCTTTTACCGCCCGGCGATTATTGGGCACCGGGGGGATGAGGTTACAGTCGCCTCATGCCGTTCGATTCCAGAGTTTCACATCACCCAGGCGCTGGATGCTTGTTCAGATTTATTGGTGCGTCACGGCGGACACGCTGCCGCGGCTGGGTTTACGGTGCGCAATGAGCATTGCGATACCCTTGTTGATCGGCTGACTGCAATTGCACAGGAACAGCTAAGCGAAGTGATATTAGAACCGGAATTGATCATCGATCGAGAGAATATATTGGAAAATTTGGGCGGGAAGTTCATCCCAGGAATTTTAGAAGATTTGCACCAATTAGAGCCAACTGGACGGGGAAACCCCGAGCCTATTTTTGTTTCCCGTGATATTGTCGTGCGTCATGCCAGGCGTGTGGGAAAAGAAAATGCCCACCTTAAATTGACCTTACAGGCAGGTCGGCATATCTTTGATGGGATTGCCTTCCGCCAGGGTTACTGGATGGCGGATATGCCTGAGCGGGTGGACATTGCCTATCGAATTGAGATGAACGAATTTAATGGGCGCAGCACGCTGCAGTTGAACATTAAGGATATCAAGGCAGCGGGCTCAGGGGAATGTGAATAGTGAGTGGTGAGTGGTGAATCGGGAATCATAACCCGTCCCGATTTACGCTATAAGAAATAATTTCTAATCTTCCGTAGCGCGGACCCTGCCTTGAGCCCAAAAAAGTAGGGTGCGGTGCGCTTTTCACCGCACCATTATTAGCATGATTCAACACTCAAAACTGCCTAATAAAATGCCAATGGTTTGATGTAACAATTT
>LGHA01000200.1 GCA_001508595.1 Anaerolineaceae bacterium 46_22
ATTTTTGGGTTATTTTTGAGGATTTCTACTGCACCCTTCGCCATAATTGCCACTGCGTAAGGCAAACAAGCTTCATCAATGTTGAATTTCGGGTGGTGATGACCATAATTCAGACCTTTTTCCGGATTTGCCGATCCTACCATGATGAAACATCCAGGAATATCATGCATCATGAAGGAGAAATCCTCCGAACCCATGGTCTGAAGTGAAAAATCCATCACGGCATTAGTGTCTACAGCCTCCACGGCATTTGCCATCAGGTCAACCAGTGCCGGGTCGTTGACAACAGGATAGGTTATTCGTTTGATTTTGATTTCAGCCTGGCAGTCAAATGCACTGGCAACATCATTAACGATGGTCGTGAAGCGTTGTTTAACCTTTTCGAAGACCTCCGGTCTGAAGGTGCGTATGGTCCCTGAAAAATTTGCTTCCTGGGGAATGATATTGAATGCTGTCCCCGTTTCCACCTGGCAGACAGAGACCACAGCACTTTCTAAGGGCGGGACATTACGTGACAGGATCGTTTGCAGGGCAGTAATGATTTGAGCGACAGCCACAACCGGGTCAATGCCCTGGTGGGGCGAGGCAGCATGCGCACCTTTGCCTTGAATTTCCACGGAAAATATTTCAGCCCCAGCCATAGCCGGACCCCGGGTCAGTCCATACCAGCCGACGGGTTTATCATTCCAGACATGCACGCCCATTGAATAATCCACCTTTGGGTTTTCCAGGACGCCAGCCTCTACCATACGTTCTGCCCCACCGCCGCCTTCTTCTGCAGGTTGAAACACGAATTTAATCGTTCCTTGCAGCAAGTCCCGGTTTGCCGCCAGTAGTTTAGCCACACTCAAGCCAATCGCGACATGACTGTCATGTCCGCAGGCGTGCATCACGCCCGGATTTTTCGAAGCATATGCCACACCCGTTTCCTCAACGATAGGAAGGGCATCCATGTCAAAGCGCAGTAAAAGGACAGGTGACTCTTTTATGCCTTTCAAAATCCCGATAACGCCTGTCTCAGCAATACCCCGGGTTACTGACAAACCCAGCGATTCCAGGGTTTCTCCCACAATCTTTGATGTACGCTTTTCTTCGAAACCCAGTTCTGGGTGACTGTGAAAATCACGCCTCAGGGTTATAATTTCTTCTTTGATCTTAAGTGCTTCGTCAAGAAAGGTCATTCGGTTTTTCTCCTGAATTTGATCACTCTAAATTTTTCCTCATATTTAAGCGGTTCCCCTTCAGCGGTGCCCAGGCGCGCCAGCATATATTTTTCAAATGCCTGAGGCTCGCCAACTTGTGATGCATGCTTTTTGAGCGCATCAAGCCGAGCCTGCCAAAATTCTGTAACGTCGATTACATGATCCGGCTGTATGGTTAAGCTCATCCAAACTTCTTCGACTTCGTGAGGGGTATAACCTTCAGATAATAGTTCCGGGAAGAAGAAGTGGTTCCCCGCTGCTGGGAAGACGGCATCAATAACAGCCTGCCCGGTATAACGGTGATCTGGATGGTTTATATAACGTTCGCTCGGAAAAATATTGGTCGGATCACAGGTAACCAGGATGTCAGGCTGCAACTTTCGAATTTCACGGACGATCACCTTTCTGAGGGAAAGGTCCGGATAGATGTAACCATCTTCATAATCGAGATATTCAACAGACTTGACGCCAAGGGACCTGGCTGCGTCTTCTTGTTCAGTGATTCGAGTCTTTGCAATGGTTTCAAAATCAAGGTTAATCTCCTTTGCCCCCTTATCCCCCTTCGTCAACAACAGGTAGCGGACTTGATGCCCGGCTTTGATCCACCGGGCGATAGTGCCGCCAAGAAAAAATTCCGGGTCATCTGGGTGGGCTAATATGACGAGAATTTCTTTCGATCCTACCCAGCCTTCAATATTTTCCATACGCTTTGAGTCCTCTTTGCCGGAAATTTTCTATTTGTTAATTATCTTTTGAGCGCCGGGACGATTGTCCTCGCCGTTTTCGGGGCGAGTGTTGATCACCCTCCTTATTGGAGGTTTGTGTCCCATCGTTATCATCAGGTCGACTGATTTGACCCCCATGTTTTGTTTTTTCATCAGAAAGAGGCTCAACCGCTTCACCCCTGGCGATCTTTTCTGCTCGGTCAAGGTCTTCCATGGTGAATTGTCGGGGACCTATCTCAGGAATGTCCACAATCACAGACTGCCTCAAAGGCAAAATTTGTACCACCCTTCCCTCACCCATCGGCGTTAAGACTTTACGCTTTCGCTTTGGCAAGGATTTAATCGCTTCAACATATTGATCATATTCGTACATCAAACAGCAGCGTAGTCGGCCGCACATACCCGTAATTTCAGACGGGGTCAGAGAAATATCCTG
>LGHA01000201.1 GCA_001508595.1 Anaerolineaceae bacterium 46_22
TACTGCTCAAGGGTTAATATGCTGTCAATCAGCGATTCGCCCTTGGAAACTGAAGAATATTGAATACCCTCGGTGATCGGTATCACCTTGCCGCCCAGCCTCTCCATCGCAGCAATGAATGAGGAACTGGTGCGCGTGCTGGGCTCATAAAAGACACAGGCCAGGGTATAGCCTTTGAGCAGGTCACAGGTACCCCAGCGTTTTGCCATCTCGGCCATTTCATCCGCACGAGCAAATATGATATCCAGATCATCATGTGTAAATTGGTCAACACTGATAATATCTTTCTGATAAAAACCGTTGATGACCTTTGGCTCTCGTTTGTTTTCATCCAGCTTGAATAAAGGGGGTAGTGTTTGTTTTGACATGATTTGTATCTCCTGAATAATATTGATTAAACGGACAGGACCTTTCCGTCCTGGTAAACTGTGTTTCCTTTAAAGACAACCCTGGTGATGCGGCCGGTCATGCGGCGGCTCTCAAAAGGCGACCAACCGCATTTGGTATAAAGGGGATGATCGGGAAAGACATAAGCGGATTTCTCGTCGACCTCGACCCAGGTTTGCGGCTGTTCGGGGAGCGCGTAAATTCGGCGCGGGTTGGTGTAGAGCAAATCCTGAATGCGCCCGTAAGTCAAGCGACCTTCACTGGCTGCCGTCAGCAGCAGCGGCAGGGTGGATTCCAGGCCTGGCACGCCTGGCGGCGCTTCTATTGGGATGGCTTCAAGATTTCCTGCAAGCCCCTTTTCCTCAAGCGTATGGGGGGCGTGGTCGCTGGCAATGCAGTCGATGGTGGTATTGATGTGCCCCCAGAGTGCTTCAACATCCTCTTGCGTGCCCAAACGGGGACGCATGTCACCCAGGGGGCCCAGGCGGTCGGCATCCGCTTCTGTGAGGAACAGGTGATGCGGCGTTACCTCGCAGGTCACCTTCAAACCGCGCGCTTTGGCATCGGCGATCAACTCGATCTCGGCTTTGCGAGCCACATGACAAATGTGGATATTTTGGTTGTATATGGCTGACATCGCAATTGCCTGCGCGAGGGACTCGCCTTCAGCATGCAAGGCGATAGGTTTGTTTGAGATCCAGTTTTGAAAAATCTGGCGCAGGGGTTCAATGCCTTCCACGCGCAGGGGGCCGTAAGTGTCGTTCAGATAAACCTTGAGGGCGGGGACATTTTGCGCCAGGACTGGCAGTTCATCAATGTGTTCTTCGGATGCACCAGCCATTAAAAAAACATCGCACAGACTCTCTCTTTGCGCTCTGGTCTGTGCGATGCGCCAATCCTTGTAAGTTGCCAACGGCGGCTGCGTGTTTGGCATGGCGAGAAGGGTCGTGAACCCCCCAGCCAGCGCCGCTGCGCTGCCTGTGCGAAAATTCTCTTTATGCTCACCGCCCGGCGAACGCAGGTGCACGTGAACATCGACAAGCCCGGGAAATCTCAAGGCTTCAGCCCTCCGTCGTTAATCCAAATTGATTGTTTTTATCATGAAAAGTAAGGTTCGTCAAGGAGATGTTTGTCGGCTGGAAGTCGGAAAAATCTAAACACCGACAAAAATAGATATTCCCCATCTCATAGTCACTTCCCTTCAGGGCAGGGGACTCGGGGGGTAGGTGGTAATCGGGTATTTCAAAATACTTTATAGAGAAGATTGTGCTGATTGTTCACAAATCTATTTTTGACTTCAAAATTGTGTTCCTCTACCTAACCCTAAATCCCTTCCCTAAAAGGAAGGGACTTTAAACCCCTTCCCTTCAGGGAGGGGGCAGGGGGTAGGTTGTAATCGAATAATTCGAAATACCTGATGAGAAAGGTTTGTCCCGCTTGTCCCGGACATTTCACAAATCTATTTTTGACTTCTAAATTCTGCTCCCCGACCTCCATTCACATAATTCTCTAAATCGTCCATTCGTCGTGGACAATTCCCACCAGCCACCAGGTCCCATCCTCCTCCACGAACACCAAGCGCAGGCTCTCCCAGTCCATACCCTCATATTGTTCCTCGAAGCCGCTGAAGTGATACTCAACAAAGGAACTGCCCGGATAAAACTCACCAATGTTATTAATGGTGTTCCCCTGGCCAATCCGTTCGTTCACCCCTATTTGTTCCGGGTTGGCAAAATCGGAGGAATACACAAATTCCTGGTAATAGTCGTCAAAAGTCAAATCAATCGGGTCGCCTGTTCCGTCATAAGCGCCCCAGGTGTAAACCTGTTCAGAGCCAATCAGTGCATCTAATTCGCCAGGCATAAAAACCTGGTGCTCTTCACGCACAAAGCCATAGGGGGAGAAACGGACGCCCATTTCCGGATGGACGAAATTTGCCAGCCTTGTCATATCCTTCTCCGCCAGGGCATTGATCA
>LGHA01000031.1 GCA_001508595.1 Anaerolineaceae bacterium 46_22
GTAAATGGAGTAAATCGTGTGCCAGCCAGGATGCCATTATATCCCCTGCTGATAATTTACCCCAGGGCATCTGGATGCTAGAATCCCAGTTGGGGGCTTTGAGTTCCGCCAACCAGCGGATCGATTTTCCTCGTTCGGACTCAAGGTTTTCCAATGTTGTATCAAGATTTCTTAGATTGTATTTTTTAGCAATCACCCAGGCTTGCGGGTCAATGCTTGGCCAGGCTTCGTCAGGCGTGAAGAAGATGTGATGCAAGTGGCGTCTGAAATCCAGGGTTTCTTCGTCGACCAGGTGATTGAGCACTTCCAGAATAGACCAATCCTCAGGGCTGGGTTTCCACCGGGCTTGTGCCATTGAAATGCCTTTCCCAAGGGAGATAATGGCACTTCCCTGGTGTTCTAATTGGGATATTGCGTCATTAAGGTTCATTTGACCTCCTGATCGTCTTTTGTAAATGATGGAAAATTGCAACCATCGTCATGGTTTCTTCGCCATTGGTGATCTGTAGATTCTCGTAACGATATTCCGGGCAAAGAACAGGAAGCACAGCCTTAAGCGATGCACTGCCGTGGAAATCGGGGTGAATATAATGGCCATCCTTGAAAATTTTCATCAGGTCAAATAAACGATCGTTGATCCTGTCCAATTGTGGGCTGAAGGACTCGCAGTGACCCGCCAGGTCTTGATTGCGATGTGCTTCAAAGCTCTGGTTCCAAACAATAATTGAGCCTGAATCACCAAGATGATCCAATAAATCCCTCACGATCATCGGCGCAGGGTCAATTTTATCGGTGATCAGGCATTCAAAATGCTGTGGGTCTGATCCCGGCTCACGGATGACATGCAGGGAATACTGGAAGACGATATGCTCATAGGGACGATAACCAGGAAACAAGGGGATGGCAGGATTGAAGGTTTCGTAATCAAGAAAATACAGCGGGTATTCCAAAATTGCTAATGCATCACGGATAGAATCTTTGTCAATCAAGGGTTTCGCTTCTTTTACAGCCTGGACATGTCTTTGCTGCTTATCGTTGAGGGGAAAATCAACTGGGATAGCGTTTATATCTGTGATTCCCATTTCGCGCAGAGTGCGGGCTTTTTTGCCAATATAGGGAATGTTGTATATCGGGTTTTCAGGCAAATTGGGGTGGCACAGGTTTGGGCAGGGGCAGGATTGCGGCTTGGTGCAGGCAAAGGAGGGCTTGGGCAGCGGCACCAGGGGGACTTGCATTGCAGCCTGGCGAAGCGCCAAGACATTCTCACGCCTTTTTTCGATTTTTTCTGAAACTTCTTCTACTGAAAAAAACTGCCCGATGTCAATTTCGCCGCTGTATTGATAATCCTTATTGATATGCACAATAAAGACATGGCATATGTTCAGAAAGCTTTCAAGCAAGAGGAGTTGAAAGGTCAGGTCGTATTCGTGATCTGTTCGAACGGCTGTTGAAGATTTGATCTCATAAAGGTCATAATAATCACCAGTCTTATCCCAGATGAGTGCATCAGCACGGATTTCAAACTGGTTGTCATGATACGTGGGCTGCCAGAGAAGCTGGGCATCTGAATAATTGGGCAGCAAGTTGGTTTCAATGTATTCTCTTGCCAGTGCTTCAACCTCCTGACCTTGCAGCATCAGGTGCTGTTCGTAGGGCGAAAGGGGTTTTTGCTGCAGCTGGTTGTGCGTTTTTGCCCACAGGTGCATGGGTGCTTCAAGGAACAATAGGAAATCGGATTTTGAGAGCATGACTGGCAATGGCTTTCCACTATTGATAGATGTTAAGGGTTTGGGCTTCGTTGAAGTGAAGAAAAAATTTCAGCATGGAGAGCAGGCTTTCATTTAAAATATGACTTACTGCTCCAAAGTATCGGGTTTTATTTGATCTTTGGTAAAAGCGCAGTAAGCTGCCCGATATGTTCGATTTCGTAAAAATTTTTCTGTGTACTATCAAAGTCATCCATCAACTCATGTGCCCAGGTGGTATCCGCAGGGACATGGATGGCTGTCCCACCCAGGGATAAAACCGGCTGGATGTCCGACGGCAGTGAATTTCCCACCATTACAAAAGTCTCGGGGTTGAGATCATATTTTTTCATGAGCTGATGATAAGTTTGCTGGGATTTCGTGCTGACAACTTCGATGGCAGAAAAATAGTCTGTTAATCCAGATCGGTTAACTTTTGTTGTTTGTTCTAAAAGATCACCTTTGGTTATGACCATCAGGGGATACTCGCCTGACAGCGTCTCCAAAGTCTCTTTTACGCCGGGGAGCAGGGGAAATTCCGATTCGAGCATTACCTGTCCAATTTTTAAGATTTCATTGATATCATTCGCTGTGATTTCGCCATCAGAGAGCGTCACGGCTGCCTCAATCATCGACAGGGTGTAAGATTTGACGCCAAAACCATACAGTGCGATATTGTCGGTTTCAATTTCGAACAAAGTTTTGTGAATTGTTTCTTGGTCCTGCCATGCTGATAGGATTTTGCGAAATTTATCCTGCGCATCTTTGAAAATGACCTCTGCATGCCAGAGGGTGTCATCTGCGTCGAAAGCAATCAAATCAATTGTCATATCAATACCTTGTTCATTTTTTGGATGAATGAATTATACTGGTTATTGAGAGTGATTTCATCTCTTCTGAGCTTAGTTTATAAAATTTGTTGAGACATATTCTAATGTTAAAGATCTCAGGTTCTTGAAAGGGAGTGTGCTGATGGAGGATAAAAGGAAACCAACCCGCAATATTGCCCTGGAACTGGTTCGCGTAACCGAGGCAGGTGCGCTGGCAGCCGGGCGTCACTTTGGCCGTGGGGACAAGATTAAAGCGGATGGTGCTGCTGTCGATGCGATGCGATTATTAATGAATGAAATTGATATGGATGGCAAGATTGTGATCGGTGAAGGTGAAAAAGACCAGGCGCCTATGCTTTATAACGGGGAGATGGTCGGCAATGGCGAGCCGCCTGAGCTGGACATCGCCGTGGACCCTGTTGAAGGGACGACCCTGGTGGCAAAGGGGATGCCAAACGCAATTGCCACAGTCGCCGCCTCACCGCGCGGCACGATGTTTGACCCGGGCCCAATGTTTTATATGGACAAAATTGCTGTTGGCCGTGAAGCAAGGGATGTCATTGATATTGACGCTCCCGTAAAAGATAACCTGAGGAAGATCAGCAAAGCAAAGGGGATGGATATTGATGAATTGACCGTTGTTATCCTGGATCGGCCGCGCCATAAGGATTTAATACAAGAGGTTCGTGAAGCTGGCGCGCGCATCCGGATGATCCCGGCTGGGGATGTCGCAGGTGCCTTGATGGCAGCCTGGCCTGGTACCGGTATCGATGTTTTATTGGGGATTGGCGGGACGCCGGAGGCAGTCCTGGCAGCTTGCGGTTTGCGAGCCATGCGGGGCGGATTCCAGGGGAAATTGTGGCCCCGTGACGAGGATGACCGCCGGCATGCACTGGATGCGGGATGTATTTTGGATCAGGTGTTGACTCTGGACGATCTTGTCTCCTCCGATGACACCTTCTTTGTTGCAACCGGTATCTCCGAAGGACCGCTGCTGGACGGCGTGAGCTATTCGGAAGGTTTTGCTCACACCCACAGCCTGGTTGCGCGTGGTTTGACAGCGACAGTGCGAGAGATCATCGCCCATCACCACCTGGGGACGCTTTCAAAAATTAGTGAAATTGTCTATTAGGTAGTCGTTGATTAGGAATTAGGTGATCAGGTATTATGACCCGTTGTGTCGTCCTGAAATATGTTTGGCGGATGGTAATTGGTGAGAAGTGAGTGGTGAATGGTTTGTCGAGGTCCTTCCTGATTAACGTTTACGCGATAGATTAGACAAAATAGATGTATTTCCCCTCGCTTGCAGAGGATCAGGGGGTTATTGGGATATTAATACCATTCTGAGATTCACCCCTTATCATAAAAGTAGACTTCAAAATAGTTTGCAAAGGAGGTTTTATGTCCCTGGCTACAAAATCAGCAAATTTCCTTGATTATCTCGAAGCCTGGTTAGAATCACGACCTGCAGCAGCATTTGATGAGCTTATTCCAGAGCCGAACAAGACAGCCATCATCTCGGTAGATGTCATCAACGGCTTTCTCTATGAAGGGCCGCTTTCCAGCCCCAGGGTTGCGCCCATTGGTGGGCATATTGCGAATCTGATGCAATCTTCCTGGGATCGTGGAATGCGAGACATTTTACTGGTGCAGGATGCTCATACAGAAGACTCACTTGAGTTTGAGGCTTTTGGTGAACACGTCATCAAAGGCACATACCAGGCAGAAACCGTTGACGAGATAAAGACTCTCCCGTTTTATAAAGAAATGACCACGATTTACAAGGATTCCGTTCATCCCGCTTTAAATAATGGGTTTGACGAATGGGTTGATCAAAGAAAACATATCAACACCTTTATTGTGGTTGGCGATGTGACAGATATTTGTGCCTACCAGCTTGCGACCTATTTAAAGCTGCGCGCCAATGCCTATCACCAAAAACATCGTGTGATTGTGCCGACCAATTGCGTCCAAACCTGGCACCTTTCTGTGGAAGATGCAAAAAGCACACCAGCAATGCCCCACCATGGTGACATGCTTCATGCGACTTTCCTGTACCATATGGCATTGAATGGGATCGATGTTGTAAAGGAAATTAAATCTTAACTCAGCCTGTAAACAGGGAAAAAATTCAGCAGTTATGACGATTTTCCATAACTGCTTATTTCTTTAAAATTGCGTTCAGAGAAGATTAAAATGACCTCATCTAGCGCCTTTGTGGTATGATTATTGACTGTCACGATGAAAGATGAACAGAAAACAAGCTTATTTTTACGATATTTAGATGCCCTGCGGAAATAGCTCGTATTTATTTCAGCAGGCATTACTTTTAATAGAGAGGTAGTGAAATAATGAAGGATATTGTCAGGGAAAACCCCATAAAATTTAACATCCCACGCAGAATCAAAGGGTTGAGTGATCTGGCTTACAACTTGTGGTGGGTATGGCATCCGGAAGCCCAGCGGCTGTTTAAGGACATTGACGAATTGTTATGGGAAGACAGCTATCATAACCCCATCGTATTTTTGAGGGATGTTGATCGTGCCCGATTGAATGCGGCAACCAATGACCGCTATTTTTTGGATCAATACGATCGTGTCATGCATGAATTTGATCGCTATTTGAAGGAAAAAGACACCTGGTTTGCCAAAAGTTACCCGGATTTAACAGATGAATTAATGGCTTATTTCTCCTTTGAATTTGGTCTTCATGAGTCCTTGATGGTTTACGCAGGCGGTCTGGGTATTTTATCGGGAGATCACTTGAAGGAAGCCAGCGACCTTGGCATTCCTCTGGTCGCCGTCGGCTTTGTTTATACTTATGGCTATTTCTCACAGCGTATCAGTGAAGATGGCTGGCAGCATGCAGACAACGTGCCGATTGATTTCAATGCGTTGCCCCTGATACGGATCATGGATGAAGATGGGGAACCCATCAAAATCTCTATTGATCTTCCAGGTCGGAAGGTGTATGCCCGCATTTACGAATTGAATATCGGGCGGGTCAAGTTGTACTTGCTGCATACAAACATCCCCGAGAATGATCCAAAAGATCGCCAGTTGACCGATCGATTGTATATCAGCGACCTGGAGTTGCGGATTTCACAGGAAATTCTTCTGGGTATGGGCGGGGTCCGCACTTTGCGAGCCCTCGGGTATGAACCCACTGCCTGGCATATGAACGAGGGACATTCAGCCTTCTTAACCCTTGAACGTGCTCTGGAATATGTCAAAGACGGGAAGAGCTTTGACCAGGCCAGCAAAATCATTAAACACAGTAACATCTTCACCACACATACACCTGTCCCAGCAGGGAACGATGAATTTCCTTTATGGCTGATTGACAAATATTTTGTCCAGGTATGGTCTGATCTTGGGCTGACACGGGATGAATTTATTAACATTGCCAAGATCAAACAATCCTGGGGCGGCGACGCCTTCAGTATGCCGATATTAGCCCTTAAACTTTCAGAATTCCGTAACGGTGTTTCTGAATTGCACGGCAAGGTCGCCCAGGAAATGTGGCGTTTCCTGTGGCCCGATAAAGATGTTGACGAAGTGCCGATCGGTTACATCACCAACGGCATTCACACTGAAACCTGGCTGGCTCGCCGGATGGGAATTCTTTTCTCACGTTATTTAGGCTCGGATTGGTCCGACCATCTTGATGACCCTGACCTGTGGGCACAGATAGAAAACATCCCTGATGAAGAATTATGGAAAGTGCGCCGGCATCTTAAACGAAAACTTGTGGCTTATATCATCAACCGCGGGCGAGAGCAATGGAAGACCACCCGGGTTCACCCGGTGCAAACCATTGCAAGCGGCGTTTTGCTCGATCCTTATGCCCTAACCATTGGTTTTGCTCGCCGTTTTGCGACTTATAAACGCGCGAACCTGATCTTCAGGGATTATGATCGGCTGTTGAATATCGTGACAAATGCCCGAATGCCCGTGCAATTTATTTTTGCGGGTAAAGCACATCCGGCTGATGAACCTGGCAAGCAGATGATCCAGGAAGTTTACCGGGCGGTTAAGGATGCCCGATTTGGCGGCCGGCTGGCGTTCCTCGAAGATTATGATATGAATATTGCCCGTTACATGGTGCAGGGTGTTGACGTGTGGTTGAACACACCCCGCCGGCCGAGGGAAGCCTCCGGCACATCGGGTATGAAAGCGGCGCTAAATGGTGTGCTAAACTTCTCGGTTTTGGATGGTTGGTGGCGCGAGGGTTACAATGGGCACAATGGTTGGGCGATTGGGGATGACATCACAAGGGATGATAACCTGGAAAAGCAGGACGAGATGGATGCCTTAAGTCTTTACGACACCCTTGAAAATGAGATTGTTCCCATGTATTACGAACAGCGCTCAGCAGATAATTTGCCGGGTGAATGGATTGCCCACATGAAAGAAAATATCCGTACCCTGGCAGGACAGTTCAGTATGCGCCGAATGGTTAAGGAATATGTGAACCAGTATTATTATCCAGCATTGCTGAACGGCATTGAAGAACGCAACGGAAAGGAGAAATAATGGACGTATTTCTTTCTCCGACAGCCTGGTTGATCGCCCTTGGCATTTTTGCTGCCCGAACAATCAATACCGCGTTGGACACATTACGGTTTATGTTTACAATGCGCGGGAAACGTGCGATGTCCTGGGTACTGGGCTTTGTTGAATCGGTTCTGTTTGTGATGATCATCGGGCAGGTTTTGAACAACTTGAGCAATCCGCTTAATATCATTGGCTATGCTGCGGGTTTTGCAACAGGGACTATATTGGGAATGGCGATTGAAAAGCGGCTGGCAATCGGCTATACGCATTTCAGCATTATCAGCCGAAGTCACAGCACTGAAATTGCAGATGCTTTGCGTACAGAAGGTTACGGTGTAACGGAAATACCAGCCCGCGGGCGTGAAAGCAATTTTATGCTGGTCGATTGCCATGTTCGGCGTAAGCAGGCGGATGATGTTGAAGTCCTGGCATTGAAGATTGATCCTGATGCCTTCATCACCGCTGAAGAAGTCACACCAAGGCGAAGCGGTATTTGGCACCCGTAAATATTTATAAAAATTGATTGATGAAAAAGGTTATGACAAATTTGTCGTAACCTTTTTTGTTACATATGCTTCTAAGCTTGTTGTATACTAAAGGGACAATAGAACTACAGGAGGTATCATGTCTGGAAAATCAGGCGATTTTTTCTTGGGGAAAATTTTCGATCTCGATGCGGGGGAAATGGGTGAGGATCTGGTCCATTACGACCCGGATGATTTAACAACACATGGCGTCATCACCGGTATGACAGGCTCTGGTAAGACGGGCCTTGGTGTAATCCTGCTGGAGGAAGCTGCCCTGCAAGGGATCCCGGCAATCGTTGTAGACCCCAAAGGCGATTTGACCAACATCTTGCTGCACTTCCCTGATTTATTGCCTGAGGATTTCAAACCCTGGGTTGATTGGGACGCTGCCCGTCGTGATGGGATCAGCGTGGAAGAAGCGGCAGAAAAAGCTGCAAAACTTTGGAAAAACGGTTTGGCATCCTATGGCATTGAAAAGCCCCAGCTTGAAGCTTTACGGGATGCTGCGGAGTTTGCGGTTTACACACCGGGTTCAGATTCGGGTTTGCCAGTTAGTATTTTGGCGTCCTTTTCTGCGCCGGCGATTCCCTGGGAGGGCAATAAAGAAGTTCTGCGGGATAAGATATCAAGTACGGTTACAGCCGTCCTTGGCTTGATCGGTATCAAAGATATTGACCCGGTCAGAACCAAAGAACATATTCTGCTCTCAAATATCTTCGAGCACGCCTGGCAGGAAGGCAGAGACCTGGATATGGAGACCCTGATCACCCATGTTCAATCACCGCCTTTTGATAAATTGGGTGTCTTCTCCTTGGATCAATTTTACCTTGAAGGCGATCGCTTTAAATTGGCGATGCTGCTCAATAATTTCCTGGCGGCACCAGCATTTCACACCTGGCTTGAAGGTTCGCCGCTTGATATCGGCGCGCTATTATTCACACCGGATGGCAAACCGCGCCACAGCGTGTTTTACCTGGCGCATTTAAGTGACCAGGAGCGGATGTTCTTTGTGACATTGCTGTACACAGCTGTTGAAACCTGGATGCGATCCCAAAAAGGGTCTGGCAGCTTGCGTGCCATGGTTTATTTTGATGAGATTGCAGGTTATTTGCCGCCCGTATCAAACCCACCCAGCAAGAACATTATTTTACGGATGTTAAAACAAGCGCGCGCCTTTGGTGTCGGTTTGGTACTTGCCACGCAGAACCCGGTTGACCTGGATTATAAAGCACTATCCAATGCCGGCACATGGATGATCGGTAAATTGCAAACGGATCAGGATAAAGCCCGCTTGCTGGATGGTCTGGAGGGCGCTGCGCCCGGTATTAATCGGGGTGACTTTGATCGCATGATCTCAAAGATAGATAAGCGCGTGTTCTTGCTGCATAATGTTCATGAAGATGAGCCGCAGGTATTTCACACCCGTTGGGCAATGAACTATTTACCCGGGCCGCTCACACGAACCCAGCTTCCTGAACTTAACGCCCTTGTAAGTGCAAAATCCCATGATGTTAATAGGCGTGATCAGCCTGCGACAGGAAAAGTCAAGGAAGAGAAAAAAGCTTCATTGGGGCAAACCGTTGTGCCGGTTATCCCCGGGTCGGTCAAAGTGCAGTATTACCCTGTTAATCTTGGTCCTGAATCCGCATTGAAGGCGGCAAACACCCGCCTTGCAGGTGAGATGCCCCAGCCCCAATACCTGTATCGACCGGTATTAGCTGGCCAAGCGCGGGTGGCTTATTTAGATCGGAAATATAACATCAGCCATGAAGCGCTTTATACCGTAAAGATGGATGAGTACCGAAAAAAGGGACTGATCCGTTGGGAAAATTTCATAAAAGATCCCATTAATCTGAACAGATTGTCTCAATCACCACAGCAGGATGCCTATTTTGAATCCCTGGATACGCTTGGCATTGAAGGCGGCAATGTTATTGGCGATTTAGAAAAAGATTTCACAGAGTGGATTTATCGCACTCAAACCATGACACTGCGCATCAATGAGACTTTGGGCGTTGTCGCGGGTCCGGAGGTTTCGGACGAGGCTTTTCGAAAAATGTGTGAGGATGCTGTTGAGGATAAAAAGGACCAGGCGATAGAAGCGATCAAAGCCAAATATGAGGCAAAATTAGACAAACTGGAAGATATGCTTCAGGGTGAAATGCAGGAGCTTGAAGAAGATAAGCAGGAATTCAACCTTCGCCGGATGGAAGAAGGCGGAAAATTGGTTGAAAATGTTATTGGGTTGCTTGGCGGCAGACGCCGCAGCCTCAGCACCTCTCTGACGAAACGCCGCATGACCAGTAAGGCTAAAGCCGATGTGGAAGAAAGCGAGCTGGAGATTGCCAGAATTGAAGAGGATCTGAAAGAGATGGAGGAAAAGCTGGCTGATGAACTCAAAAGCATAGAGACGCAATTTGTTTCGGTGATCGACCAGGTGATTGAAGAACCGGTTTCACCCTTTAAGAAAAATATCTTTACAGAAATGTTTGGCTTGCTTTGGCTCCCCTATTATGCTTTTGAACAAAACGGTGCCTGGGTTACTGTCCCAGCATTTGAGTGGGAAAAAGCTGATAGCTAATAGCTGAAAGTTGAAAGTTAAAAGCTGAAAGCAAATGATTGCTAATGGAACTCTTATATTATGCAAGTAAAGTGATTAAGGATAGATGACTGATAAAAAAATGATTATAAAGGAGCTAAAAAATGATTAAAAGAACAGCAAAAGCCGTTTGGAAAGGTGATCTCAAGGAGGGGAAGGGCAAACTTAAACTTGGAAGCGGCGCATTTAAAGGCAAGTATTCGTTTACATCCCGTTTCGAGGATGGCGTGGGGACCAATCCTGAAGAGCTGATTGGCGCAGCACATGCAGGGTGCTTCTCCATGGCACTTTCCGGTGATCT
>LGHA01000202.1 GCA_001508595.1 Anaerolineaceae bacterium 46_22
CATGAAGTCTATTTTACCTTATCCATCCCTGTTTGCCTGCTATAATTAAGCGGCAGTTCTGCTTCCATAAAGGATTATTTTATGACTTATTTTACAGACACCCATTGTCACCTTGATTTTGACCGTTTCGACAAAGATCGGGCAGAAGTTCTTGATAGAGCCTGGGAGGCTGGTTTGGTTTGGATCCTGAACCCTGGAATCGACATTGAGACGAGCAAGGCAGCTATTGACTTATCAAAAAGCTATCCCGAAAAAATTAATGCGGCAGTCGGGATCCATCCCAATTACGGTAAAACCTGGTCTGTAGACCTGCTTGAAGAATTACGAATATTATCCCGGGAACCAGAGGTCGTCGCCATCGGCGAAATCGGCCTGGATTATTACCGTGAGCACACACCGCATGACCAGCAGTGGAAAATGTTTGAAGCGCAATTAATTTTAGCTGAAGAAAGGGAACTGCCGATTGTGATTCACAACCGTGAGTCCACAAGAGACTTGCTAGAAATTTTAAGAACATGGGTCAAAGGCTTAAGGCAGTCAAATAATCCCCTTGCCAGCCATCCGGGTGTGCTGCACAGCTTCAGCGCGGATCTTGAAACCGCAATAAACGCCCTCGAGTTAAATTTTTTCATTGGTATATCTGGACCGGTTACGTTCACCAATGCACCCGATCGAAAAGCGATTACTGCCGAAATCCCCCTTGACCGCCTGCTGCTTGAAACGGATGCCCCTTTTCTTTCGCCGCATCCGCATCGCGGGAAACGCAATGAACCTGCATTTATCCCATTGATTGCTGAGGAAATTGCGCGCTTACATAATACCAGCGTTTTAAATGTTGCTGAAACAACCTTTCGCAATGCGATTAGGGTTTTCAAATCATAACGAATTCCATAACAAAAAACAGCATGGTTTTGCCTGTACCATGCTATTTTTATCGATTTTTATTTATTCAGACTTATTTTATTGATCACTGTAGCCATCGATATATTCTTTCAAACTATGCGCCACAGCATAAGCTGCTGCCTCTGCACGATTGCTGACACTGAGCTTTGAAAGAATGCTGCTTACGTAATTTCTCACTGTACCTTCGCTCAAAAACAGCGCTTCGGCAATTTCCCGGTTGGTCTTTCCCTCAGAAACCAGCGCAAGTACATACTTTTCTTGCTGACTCAGGTTCGCAAAAGCCGCTGCTTCTTCCTCTTTCACTGCACGGCGAACCTCCTGGAAAACACGTTGTGTTACTGCGGGGTCCAACAAAGCCTCCCCCCGACACGCCGCTTCAATAGCTGCAATCAAACCTTCTGCCCCAATTTGCTTGAGGACATAACCGCTTGCCCCTGCGCGTATCGCCGAAAATAGCATATCATCCTCTGCATAAGAAGTTAGTATCACCACACGCACATCCGGCCAGCGTTTTGTGATCTCTTCTGTGGCATCAATGCCAGATGGACCTGGCAAGCGGATATCCATCAATACAGCATCCGGATGGTGTTTTTCTACCATCTCAACAGCTTCAGTTGCTGTTCCAGCTTCCGCAACAACTTCAAACTTGTCGTTGTGTTCCAGCAAAGATTTCAAGCCAATCCGAACAACTTCGTGATCGTCTACCAATAAAATCTTCTTTTTTGTCATCCCTTTGCCCTTCTTTAAGGGGTTTCTTCTCGCTTATAATCCACAAAGCGATAACCAACACCTCGTTCTGTCAGGATATATTTCGGATCCGACGGATCTTCTTCAATCTTCTTGCGTAAATAATTGATATATAGTCGTACATAATGGGGTTCATCTCTGTATTCATAACCCCAGACTTTGGTTAATATCTGATCGTGTGTCAGCACCCAGCCGGCATTCTGAACAAGATGGTAAAGCAGGCGATATTCAGTCGGGCGCAACTTGACCAACTCGTCGTCGACCCATACTTCTCGTTTACCAAAATCAATTTTAAGGCGGTCATCAACTTCAATCGCACCTTCGTCTTCTTCTTCAAACGTTGATCCTCTTCGAAGAACAGCCTTTACACGGCTTACGAGTTCCCTTGGACTGAATGGTTTTGTGACATAGTCATCTGCCCCCAATTCCAGGCCTTTGACTTTATCATCTTCTTCACCCTTTGCTGTCAGCATGATCACCGGCACCTGGCTGATCTCTCGTATCATCCGTAAAACTTCAAAGCCATCAATGTCCGGCATCATGACATCTAAGAGGATCAAGTCTGGCAGAGAATCCCGCAGCCTGTCCAGTGCTTCAGTACCATTATATGCTTCAATAACTTCAAATCCATCCTGCTCAAGGTTAAGACGGATGAAGCCAACCATGCGGCGTTCGTCGTCTACGACCAAAATGCGATATTTACGTGAT
>LGHA01000203.1 GCA_001508595.1 Anaerolineaceae bacterium 46_22
ACATGGGGCAACATAATTTCAGCTTTCATAATCATCTCTACAGCAGCAACTTTGTTTGCAGCTGGAATTTCTGTTGAAAGCGCGGAACAGGCAGCTATGGTTTTAGAGCCTTTGGCAGGTAATTGGGCAAAGGTTCTTTTTTCAGCTGGACTCTTAGGAGCGTCTCTATTAGCTGCATCAGTTCTTCCCCTTTCAACCACCTACGCTTTTTGTGAAGCTTTTGGTTTTGAGCGGGGATTAAATCGAAGCTTTCGCGAAGCGCCTGTTTTCTATACAATCTATGGTTCAATGATTGCAATTAGCGTGATTATTGTCCTCATACCAGGAATCCCATTATTCCCAATCATGTGGTTGTCACAAACGCTTAACGCAATTCTGCTACCAATTCTTCTCGTTCTTGTACTTAAACTTTCTAATAATCAGCAATTAATGGGAAAATGGAAAAATGGTCGACTGCAGAATATCCTGGCAATCACGCTAACAATCTTTATAAGCCTGGTAACAATAGCTTTGTTAGCAACGACCTTGTTTAACATTGATCTATAAAGGCAAAAACAAGGTTTTATGAGATCATTGGAAGGCGTGATTATCCAATTTAAAAATCTTGGGTCTAAAGGATATTTGTAATTAACAGCGTTGTAACCAGAATTGGTGAGGCAAGCGCAGGGTCAAATTTGATTATTTGCATAGCAACAGGAACAACAACACCAGCAAAGCCAGCACAAACCATATTTAATAAAGCAGCCAAACCGACCACAACACCAATGACGGCAGATCCTTTCCAAAAATAGGCGATAATAGCAATAGCTATCCCCATACTAAGTCCATTGAACAAACCCAATCCAATTTCTCTTGCTAAAATGGATAAGCCTTCCTGAGGTTCAATATCACCAATTGCAATACCACGAACCGTTACAGTCAAAGTTTGCGTGGCAGCGCTGCCGCTTACTCCAGCGACAATAGGCAAAAAGGCAGCTAACACAGCCATCTGTGCAATGGTCTCCTCAAATGCACTCAACACTAATGCGGAAATTAAATGCGTTCCCAAGTTTAAAGCCACCCAGGGCATACGGATTTTAAACGCTGTTGAAAAAGGTACATTGGTTGGCTTTTCTTTAGGAACACCACCCAGACGATAAATATCCTCTGTAGCTTCATCCTCCAGGACATCCAGCAAGTCATCGTAGGTGATCATGCCAACCAGCATGCGGTCTGCATCCACGACAGGCAAGGCTAAAAGGTCATACCTCTGCATCAAACGGGCTGCCTTTTTCTGGTCTGCGCCAACCTCGACTAATATGGGATCCGGGTCCATGATGTCACGAATAAATGTGCCCGGTTTTGCCACAACCAATTGCCGCAAAGAAACAACGCCAACCAGGTGACGTGTTTCATCCTCTACAAAGAGATAATAAATTTCTTATGAGTCCGGGGAGAGATTTCGCAAATACCCGATGGCTTAATCCACGGTCATGTTCTGCTTAATGTGGATATCCATTGCTGTCATCACGCCGCCAGCCGTCTCATCCGGGTGTTCGAGCAAATAACGTATGTCCTCTGACTCGTCAATTTGTGAAAGGACCTGCTCAGCCTGTTCTGAGGAGATATCCCCCAGCAAGTCCGCCGCCTCATCCGGTTCCATTTCAGTGACAATCTCAACCAGGCGCCGCGTTTCCATACGGTTAGTGATGTCCGCAGAATTTTCCGGAGACAATAATGGCAATATCTCCTGCTGTTGGTCAGGAGGCAAATCAGAGAAAAATTCAGCCTGGTCGGAACGTCTTAATGATTCAAGCAGCGTGGTTGCTTGATCCCCATCCCCCTCAGAAAGCGCAGCCTGCATATGTTCAATAATTGCATCAATATTGAGATTTTCTATGGGCACCACAGTCGCCTCCAGCTGTAAAATAACTGACAAAACAAAAAAAGACCATCACGGATTAATGATCGCGAAGGTCTTCCAGAAAATCAAGAGAGGTGCAAGCGTGACCTATCTTCTCATAAGCTTCCTTTGCGCAGGCACTTTGCGCAAACAGTCCCCCTGGACCTGGTCAACCTTCTTATTTCTATCACCAACAGGTTCATCGTCTTTCATTGCGTATTAAGTATACAAAAAATCATAAAAATAATCCCAAGCAATTTTCCGAGATGCGAATCAATAATACATACCGATTTCATTAGATTCCACCCTCACCTCAATCCTCTCCCTCCTGGGAGGGAGAGGAGGTACGGCACCGAACGTCATTTTTGAAATTAGAACCCGAGTTTATCATTTATCCTTATTTTTAGTGTTTTTACGGGTAAAATCATGATTTTCGGGACACCAGCCGGCATTGATAACAAGAAG
>LGHA01000032.1 GCA_001508595.1 Anaerolineaceae bacterium 46_22
GGGCAATGCAGCTCGCTGACCGGGTTTCCATCAACCTTGAAGGGCCAGATGAAGGCAGCCTGAGCAAATTGGCACCGCATAAAGTCTTTTTCAAAGAACTGCTTGAACCTCTCAAGCTCATAGAGGAAATTCGGAAAAATTATCCACCGCACTTAGCATGGAAATCTACCTGGCCGTCCAGCTGCACGCAATTTGTGGTGGGTGCCGTCGGTGAAAGGGACATTGATCTTTTACAAACAAGCTTTAATCTACGTCAAAGCTTCAGCATCAGTCGGGCATATTACTCGCGTTTTACACCAGTGATAAATACACCTTTTGAAAACTTGCCGGCTCTCAATCCATGGCGCGAACACCGACTTTACCAGGCTTTTTACCTTTTCAGGGATTATAAATTTGACCTTGAAGAGCTCCAATTTGACCAGAACGGGAACCTGCAGCTTGATAAAGACCCAAAAATGGCATGGGCAGAACAAAACTTGATCGAACACCCTGTTGAGATCAATAAGGCAAATTACGATCAACTGCTCAAAATACCGGGGGTTGGACCAGTCACAGCCAAACAAATCATCCAGGCGCGTCTTCATGGTAAGATTAGAGACTGCAGCACTTTAGGAAAATTTGGCATTTCTGTTTCCCGAGCAGCAAGATTCGTTCTGCTGGATGGACACCATCCTGCTTACCAACCGGGTTTATTCTGATGGGTACACAAAAAACCAAAATCCAAGGCTTTATCTCAGAGCCAATCGAAGTAGCGTTTCTAACACCTCCAAATTATTCCAAAAAGCCGTCTTGCCCCCATCAATTCACTCATCGTGGAGAAGTTTATCGCATCATCGAGTGTACAACTGAATGGCAGGATTTTACCAGGCGGGGACGAATGGCCAGAAATATGCAAGCACAGCATGCCCAGACGGCAAGCAAACACGGATCGTGGGGCGTAGGACGCTTTTATTTTGATGTAAAAACAGAGGATGGCAGGCTTTTCCGTCTGTATTACGATCGGTCACCAAAGGATGCTTTTGATCGATCTGGCGAATGGACTTTGTTGGCTGAATTAGCCGCAGATGATGATTAATTCATGAAAAATATCCCAAAAAGGACCTTTCCAATCCTTTCAGGCATTATCCTAATAATCGTTCTATCCCTCGTCTTTATTGGGAATCCCCTTATGGCGCAAAGCCTCAGGAATGGTTTTGTTTATTACTTTCCTATCATCCGAAACAATCAAGAAATTATCGCCTCCACCAGTTATTACCTGCCAACCACAGACCCCGTCTTCCTTTACACCCTTGGCTGCGACCAGGGGAGAAGAGATTTACTTGAACCCGGTATTCAGGACAGCGTTGTTGTGCTTGACTTCAGCTACCCGGTTTACATCGACGCCATCGGCTATGGTGCTGCGTTATTTGAAGACAGTCGCTATTATCCCACGGATCCTGCCCCAATTTCAGCCATCTCCGAAGGTGTCAAAGGTTTTGCTGAGGGATATTACCAGTGTTCCGGGGCTGACACCCAATCCAATCTTGTGATTGGCATCGGCACCAACAATAAAGCACTTTCAATCAATACCCTTGAGCAAACCGCTGCTCACGGCGCTGCCTGGGGTGAAATGGTGAATGAAGTCAATCAATGGGTGCAAGAAAGGGGCATGTTTCACCAGGTTCAGGCGTATGGCGCAAGCGATATGGAATTAGACTGGAATACACCCTTGATGACACGAGCCTGGATTTCAGGCTTTGAAAGCGCCGGGGATAATTTTTTGATTCACTTTGGCGATGCATCCGGATGTCCCTATGAAGACAATCCCACTTGGAACTGTAATAATAACTGGGATCTAGAAGACGTTTGGTATGTCTCTTGGGGGGCACCACCTGCCCTGCCGCTGCCCTTGATCTACCTGAATAACGGTGTCCATGCACAACAATGGGCATTTATCAGCAAGTACAGCCTCGAAAACCACGGTTTCAGGCTGAACTTCACGGGTGTTTTTACCCAATCCTATTTTTGCGAGCAATTTAACTGGTCTTCCTGTGAGCGCACCGACAATACACCTAAAGAAGCCTATGCGCAATTAACTGCCGAACTGAATAAAATCCCGGGTGCCGCACAGCATATTCGCTGGAAAACCGATATTCGATGGATACACGAAGCTGAGGTCACACAATCAAGCGTCTCAGGGACGGAAATTAGATCTGCAAGCCATCCTATTTATGATGAAATAAGTACTCTGGAAAATGCGCTACAAAGCAGTGTGCTGAGCCCCGATTTAAAAACCAGCCTGGAGACAAAATTGCGGATCTACAAAGCATTGGCTTCCATGATTGAAACTTCGATGCAAGATCCAGCACCAAAAAATAATCAATAAAGAACTTATTGGTATTTCTCGCGAACTCAACGAAACAAATGGAACGGCAAACATCGGCGAATTATTATTGTGTGAAATTGTTGTGCCTTAGTTTTTTCTAAAATTTTTATCGCCCCCATTTATTAAAAGAGCTAGACAATTTCCACCTGTATCAGGTGAACGCTGCTCTTGAGGAACATATCCAGCAATTCTGCCTTTTGCTCTTCCTGAAGACCTTTGATCACCCAGCGCAATGTAAAAGAGCCGTCATTAAAGGTGTTATTGACCGTCCGCAGAATATTGCCGCCAAAATGAGAGACTAAGATCGCTAATTGCGCCAGCACACCGGGTTTGTTTGTGTTTGCCGGCCCGACAATATTGATCGACGTCCAACCCAAAACGGCTTTAGAAATGCCCACATCGTCCATTGCTCTTTCAAGGTCGCCCAGGGTCACAGCGCCGCCACCCAAAGCAGAATAAAGATCGTCCAGGTTTGCTGCAGCCAGGGTGCTTAACAGGTTTTCAAACTTGACCTTCTCCTGTATCTGGATATCCTCAAGGTCCATGATGCCGCGTTCTGCCAGAACAGGTTTGATTATCTTGCGTCCCTCTTCAGCGGTTTGCTTGAGGGCAACGGTTACCAGCACCGACCGCAGTAATCGAGCTGTTGAAAGGTTGCTGAATTCCAACCATTCCGCTGTTGGTATCATGCGTTGACCATGGGTGATCACCTCAACCACATCGCCGGGGGCAATCGGGTCACTCAAGGCACGCACTTCACCGTTAACTTCCACCCGGTTGATCTTGTCAAGCAGATAGTCCTGGATGGCAGCAACCGCGTCCAGCACCGTAGAACCATCGGGCAAAAAGCGGGTGCCGCCTGTGGGTGTAAATATTTGCACCGGTTTATATTGTGTGATGTGATGTCCCTTTTGCAAGGCATGGACAATACCCCATAGATTTTCGCCTTCCATTTCTTCCGTGGCAATGGCTATCTCAACAGCACCCCGATTGGGTAACCAGGCTGTCACCTGTAAAGCCTGGTAACCATGCTGCGGGCTGGCAATGTAATCATCAAAGCGCCCCTGGTCTAGATGCCGTGAAAACAAACGGTTGACCCGGGATAACAGCCGGTAGCAGGCAGCCGAGTCAGAATCCGCAACCAGCATTCGAAAACTAACAATATCATTCACCGGTGAGAAATCGTCCAGGGAAGTGCGTCGTTCTTTAGCCATGCGCCGTAATTTCTGCCAGGACTGCCAGTATCCATTGACGATGATCCGAATTCGTCCCGAAATGCCCTCATCCTCCATCAAATCCTTTAACTGGAGAAGCATATTATTGATGAAATCCAATTCGAGTCGCGGGTCGCGATCAATCTGTTCTCTGACAAAATGGAACGCATCCGGTTCAGCATAGGGGAAAGCCATATCCTCCAACCAGCGCCGCCAACGGTAGCAATTCAGAATCCCTGCCAGTTTTCCATAAGCCCTGATGGCTTCCGTTGCTTTTTGGTACTGCTTCTGCGGAGACATGTGCTCAAGCGTCATAATGTTGTGGCTCTTATCCGCCAGCTTGATAAGAAAAACCCCCGGGTCGCGAAATCTTGCGATCTTCCGGAGGGTTTCAAGTTCACGAGAGCGCCCATCACGTGGGTTGCTCATTTTGGTGACACCGTCGACCAAATAGGCAATATGCTTGCCAAGCAGACCTGGAAAATAGCTTTGAATCTCTTCAAGGCTTTCTCCCTGGTCTTCTACAGCATCATGCAGCAATGCGGCTATGGTCCATGCTTCGTTTTGAACCAACCGATCGATAAAATCAGCAATCCAAACACAATGGGTCTCAAAATAAGGTTCGCCACTTAACCTGTACTGCCCTTTGTGCAATTTTTTCCCAAGCTCAAAAGCCTTCGCAATGGCAGGCGTACGCAGGACAAAGTCCCCTGACATATTAAATTCATCAACAATTTTTGGACGAATTTCGTGTACAAACTCTACTTCAACCATCAAAACTGTCCTTAAATAAGATCTCAGATCATCGCTTCGGTTAATGCAATTTAGAAAAATTGATTGCCCTGAATTCTAGCAATTAGTTATATCTCGGCGTTATTAACTAAGCGCATGCCAGAATTTCAATCACTTAATTTTACAATATAAAACCAAATTATATCATTTTTTATATTTTAAGGGAGTTTTCACGCCCACCAATTCCAAACATAAAACATTTAACCCTTGAAATAGAACATATATTCTATTATACTTGGCTTATGTCAATTATAAATAGTTTCTGGCACTGGATTAACCCCACGGATCGCAGGCAGTTATTGGTTCTGGAACTCGACCCTGCGAACGCACAATACCTGGCACAAATTGCAGCCAGCAGCGAAAGCTCACGCCAGGAGGTGGCACAGGACCTGCTGAAAACCGCCCTTGTGGACCGGCAGGTCGCCGAAAAAAACCTTGGTCGCTGGCGCGCTTTAACGCCCCGCCAACAGCAGGTGGCTGCCCTGGCATGCCTGAACTTCACCAATCGGCAGATCGCGGCAAAACTTAATATTTCTCCGCAGACCGTTAAAGCCCACATGCGAAACCTTTTACACCGTTTTGATCTGCACAGCAAATCTGAACTGCGCCAGGCGCTGGAAAACTGGGATTTCAGCAACTGGATTGACCTTAACCCCTCCGGTTAACCCAATTTTCACCCCAATTTAACCCCAATTCACCATATCGAACATTTGTTCTATATCCTAAAATGAAGGGTATGAACAAACAAATCATAAGTTTTCCTGTACCTAAAACAGGCAAAATTTCTCTGGTGGTCGCCCCAAAAACCGTTATCCACAGCCTGATGTCCATGCTGGCGGTCCTGGCGCTGCGCGGCCGTGTGATCGTCGTTGACGGCGGCAACTGCTTTGATGCTTACAGCCTGGCGCGTGCATTGCGGCGCCGCACACACCAAATTCAGCCTGCGCTCAAAGCAGTGCAGCTCTCCAGGGCTTTCACCTGCTACCAGATGGTCGCCATGCTGGCAGAACTGCCTGTTGACGGCACCCCGGTTATTGTACTGGATCTGCTGTCAACCTTCCTTGATGAAAATGTCAATTTTTCAAAACGCCAGCGCTTGCTGGAAAGCAGCCTGAACCTGCTCAGACAGATCAGCGAAGGTGCACCTGTGGCTGCCTGGGCGCGGGCGCACCCTGCCGCAGAGGGCGAATACCAGCAGCTGCTGATGCCCCTGCTGGAAACAGCCCACGATATCTGGGAGCTGCAAGCGCCGGAAATACCCGACCACCAGCTGCCCTTGTTCTGACCAACTACCGAATTTAAAGGAGAGCTCAATGGGACGCACACTTCCTTCAGCCACACAACTCATGCTTCAAGAAGAGGCTTCACTGGCACGCTTTCGCCGCGCCCTGCGCCGTGGGGATCAACTGGTCTTTGACGATCTATTTACATCAGCGCAAAAGCACATCTCCGCCGCCGCCTATGCCGCCCACGCGCTGCCCTTTGAGACCTTCCTGATGGCGATGCTCCTTGAAGAACACAAAGAGCTGATGCGCTTACGAGAAATTGTTGAAAGGCTGCAGGAAATGCATGCCTGAGTTCATCGGCTGGCTGCTCGATCTATTCGATGACCCCCGTGAAGGCCTGGTGCTGTATTTCATTGACGAGAAAGGGGCACGCCATCGCCTCACGCGGCCCTTCCCGGTCACCTTTTATGCACTGGGCAGTGACGCGCAATTGCGCGCCTTATGGCGTCAGCTCAGCAACCGCCCCGACGAGATCACACTCTGCCGGACGCACCGTATGGACGTTTTTAAGCGCCAGGACGTCACCGTTTTGGGCGTGACCATCAAAAACCCCTATCAAGCCGGCAAAATCTTTCATGAAACTGCGGCTCAATTTCCCGAACTTGAATATGCCGATGCTGATCTGAACATCTCTCTGCGCTTTGCGGCGGAGACAGGCGCTTTCCCGCTGTGCCGCTGCCAGGTTTGGTCTGACGAGGCAGGACAACTCACGCACATCAAGGTTCTGGAAGATGCCTGGCTGCTGAAAGCCACGCCCATCCCTTTGCGGACCATGTCCCTGGCGCCCGACGTCGCCCCACACCACGCCAAACCCCGGTACTTGATTGTCGAAGTTGCAGGCGAAAAATACCAGCTTGACCTGCACACCTGGCGCCCGCTGCTGATCAACCTGCGCGCCCTGATCCAGCGTCACGATCCCGACCTGCTGCTGACGGACTGGGGCGACACCTGGCTGCTGCCCAAGCTGATGGCACAATCCGAGAAATACAACATCCCCCTGGGGCTCAACCGGGAAGTCGGGCGCGGGGTGAGCTGGCACGAGGAGCGCACTTATTTCTCCTACGGGCAAATCATCTTCCGCGGGCAGCAAATCCATCTGTTCGGACGCTGCCATATCGACCGGCAAAACGCCGTGCTCTGGAGTGATTACGAGCTTGACGGCACCATCGAGGTCAGCCGGGTAACCGCCCTGCCCCTGCAAACCGCTGCCCGGGTCTCACCGGGCACGGGCATCTCATCCATTGAAATGCTGACTGCCCTTCGCGAGGGCATCCTTGTCCCCTGGCAAAAGCAGCAAGCGGAAATGCTCAAACCCGCTGCAGACCTGTTCTCAGCCGACCAGGGCGGGCTGGTTTATCAACCCAAAATCGGCGTGCATAAAAACGTCGCTGAAATTGATTTTGTCTCTCTCTACCCGGCGATCATGGTGTATTTCAACATCTCACCCGAAACCATCCTCCCAGACCCAAATGGCGAAAACCTGGTCCCCGCACTGGGGCTTGCCATCGATAACAGCCAGGACGGGCTGATCCCCAAAGCTCTGCGGCCCCTGCTTGAGAAGCGCATTGAGATGAAGAAGCACCTGGCGAGCACCCCAAACTGGGATCCCTTTCGAAAGAACTTCAAACGGCGGGCTTCAGCGCTTAAATGGCTGCTGGTAACCTGCTTTGGATACCTGGGCTATAAAAACGCCCGTTTCGGACGCATTGAAGCCCACCAGGCTGTCACCGCTTATGGACGTGAAGCCCTGCTGCGCGCCAAGGAGGCAGCCGAGGATATGGGTTTTGAAGTGATCCAGTTATATGTCGATGGGCTATGGGTGCATCACCCCCAGAAAACACGCCCTGAAGATATTCAACCCCTGCTGCTGGAAATTCAAGAGCGCACAGGCTTGCCGATCTCCCTGGACGGCATCTACCGCTGGGTGGTCTTTGTCGGCTCACGCCAAAACAAAAAACGTGCGGTTGCCAACCGCTATTTCGGCGTCTTCCAGGACGGATCGATTAAGGTGCGCGGGATTGACGCCCGCCGCCGTGACAGCACACCTTTTGTGTCGGAAGCCCAAATGCACCTGCTGGAATTACTCGCCAGCAAAGATCAGCCGGAGGAAGCCCTGCCTGAAGCCGTGGACTACCTGAGAGCGCGCCTGAGGGCACTGCGCAGCGGTCATGTCAGCCTGCCCGATCTCCTCGTCCGCCAGCGCCTGGGGCGCAAGCTGGAAGCCTACCACACCCCTTCCCCCGCCGCGCGGGCTGTGATGCAGCTCCAGGCTGCCGGCAAGGAGATGCGCCCGGGGCAGCGCGTGCCTTTCATCTACACCCTGGGCAAGCCGGGGGTCTTTGCCTGGGACAGGCCGCAAGCGCCCAATCCACATGCGGTGGATGTGGCGCGCTACCAGCGCCTGCTCCTGCGAGCCGCCGGGATTGTATTGGAATCTTGGGGGTTAGATGAAGAAAAATTAACAGAAAGGGTGCTGTCCGATGCCAGTCAGCTGCGCCTACCGGTCCCGCCCAAGCAGCACCCGAGAAAGCACCGCAGCAATATTCCAGGCGTCGTCCACCCCGCGATGGATCGTCCCTTCAAAGGGCAAATCCAGTAAGGCAGTGCCGGTTAACAGGTTGACCTCACGCTTCAGGCCTAAATGCAATGCCAGTAAATTCTTAACGTTAATATGCGAACGTCCAAAGGGATAGGGGACACCCATTTTTTCGCATTGCTGTGCCATCATGATCCGGTCATAATCGCCATAGCTTGCCCAGGTGCGCCTATTGGAATGGTATTTTTCCTGCAAGAGCCGGCAGGCTTCTCTAAGGGAAGGGGCGTTTTCCAGCATCTCCGGGTGAATTGTGGTCAGCTCGATGCAATAATCGCTGAGGGTGCTGTGCTCAGGTTTGATAAAAATTGTCCACTTTTCCGAACGTTCACCGCTTTTGACATCCAGGGTACACAGCCCAATTTCGATGATCTCGCTGGTCTCACCAGGAGGTGGGTCCCCCTGCCAGCAGGTCGCTTCAAGGTCAACCACGATGATTTTATCAAGCAGTTTCGCCATTTTTTGCCATCCCATTCTTCTTAATTGCTGTTGTTTTGCCTTTGTCATCTTTTCCACGACCAGGGTATAGGATTCATCGATCATCCTTTTGACCTCATCGTCGGGTACGCTGCTGTCCAGCCTGACTGTATTCCAGTGTTTCTTATTCAGATGATAACCCGGTGTGATCGCTGCATATTGTTTGCGTAAAATGACCGCGTCGATGGGATCCGCCTTCAACGAGATCGTCAATGGGTCTTCCTGCCAGGCGACCAGGGCAAATATCTTATCCAGAACTTTGAACACCAGCGTATCAGGTCCAAAGGGCATATCGCGCCTGGCAGCGGTTTTGCTTTCTAAATAGTCACTTAATGACTCGTAATCCACGCCGTTCGCCTTCAATCTCTGGGTAATCGAAAAAACTCGACTTTTTCCTGTGCTAAATCAACGATGCAAAAAGAGCGGGGTTCCCGTCCCAAGCCGCCCAGGGCTCCGGGGTTGACAATCCGAACCCCTCTGATCACCTCATCACGTTTCTCATGGGTATGACCGTGGAACAACCACTTGCAGCGCCCCTCCCGCACCAGCTTCATGACTGTGCCTTCGATGTGGCTGTGGGTCGCAGCCACCGGCACGCTGTCGATAAGGCCTTGAAACACAGTCCCGACAAAATTGTCCTCTCGCATCCCTTCGATGCGTTTCTTGATGGTCCCTGTCAGCCCGTCCATGTTGCCAATTGTGTAAATCACCCGAAAACCCTCAAGATGCGAAACCATTTCCAATCCCGTCAAATCACCGCAGTGAATAATGGTGTCAATGCCTGATTCTCTAAAGGTGTTCAGGACATAGATCAGGCTTGATAAATTGTCGTGGGTGTCAGAAAGTACGCCGATTTTCATATAAGGTCTCCTGTCGTTAACGTTATCGATTATACGCGATAAGAATAATTTTTCAGCAGGGAAATCAGGAATTAACAAGAGAGAAAATCGAATGTCTGAGAGCTTATGATTTGCCCTGCTTTATATGAAATTATAAATGTCAAAATTAGACCTACCCCCTGCCCCCTCCCTGAAGGGAAGGGGTTTTGAATTCAGTCAGGACCAAGGTTTGGGTGAAAGGTGGATTTTAGGGATCAAAAAATGATTTGTTGCATAGATGAATCAATCGGAAAGATTTGTGCAGTAAATGACTGAAATAAATCCCATTGCAAACACCTCCGGAAACAAAGGGGCATTAAAGTCCCTTCCTTTCAGGGAAGGGATTTAGGGTTAGGTTTAATTTCCTGATAAAATATATTAAATGACTTCACTGCAAAAAGGTAGAAAGGGATTCCCAAAAGTACAAAAATTTAATATAATGAGTCTATGTTTATACCAAATACACAACCCCTACAACCAGCAATAATC
>LGHA01000033.1 GCA_001508595.1 Anaerolineaceae bacterium 46_22
TTTATCATCCCTGTTGATAAATCTCAAACGCCCCTATCCCCGGTGCACACGGTTTCTTCAACTGAAACTGCGATCGAATTCGCAGTAAAAACGGGCAGCACACCCTGGGAACTTGTTGAGAACAACCACCTTTCTGGCACCTGGGATTTGCTCCCTGGTGAAATATTATATGCACCCTCAGAAACTATTACGGCTTCGACCCCTTTCCCAAATGTGTCAGCTATTTCTTTCAACAATCTCCCCATCATCCAGGGCGAGACATTAGAAATTGAAATAGATTCCAGTAAACAGGGTGAATTTTCAGGCATCTTTAATGGTAAAACTTTGCATTTCTTTACCGAAGATAGCGAAGCATATTATAGTTTTCACGGTATTCATGCACTAGAAGAACCCGGTGCCTATCCGCTCAAAATAATGTTAAATTCAGAAGATGGGAGCGCATATACATTTGAGCAGCTCGTCCTCCTTGAAACCGGTGGATATGGTAATGAATGGGTAAATGTTCCTGAGGATTACCTGGATGAAACCGTTATACAAAAAGAAGATGAATACCTTTCTCCAATACTCAACCAGTTCACACCTGAAAGATATTGGGATGGACGTTTTCAATATCCGGTGGACGAGCCCTGCATAAACAGTCAATTTGGCCAGCGTCGAGATTATAATAATGGAGGTTTATTCTTCTACCACACAGGTATGGATTTTGGCGTTTGTGCCCCTAACTTGAACATCTA
Organism: Anaerolineaceae bacterium 46_22; assembly: GCA_001508595.1. GTDB lineage: Bacteria > Chloroflexota > Anaerolineae > Anaerolineales > Anaerolineaceae > Brevifilum. Next base: position 735 of record LGHA01000033.1, read on the forward strand.
CGCACCTGCTGCCGGGAAAGTTGTGTTAGCCGAGGACTTAACTATCAAAGGTAAAGCAATACTGATTGATCATGGCTGGGGTGTATTTTCTGGATACTGGCATATGTCGGAATTCAATGTTTCAGTGGGCGACTTCGTCCAACCGGGCGATTTGCTCGGTCAAATTGGAAATACCGGACGCTCCGCTGGACCGCACCTTCACTTTGAAATAGATATCACGGGAACACCTGTGAATCCCACGACCTGGCTTTCACAGGAATTCCCATAAGATGATTAAAACAAAACAAGCACAGCAATTTTTGTGCTTGTCGTCGATGCGCTGGGAGGGAGTCGAACCCTCACGCCTTGCGGCACGTGGCCCTCAACCACGCCTGTCTGCCAGTTCCAGCACCAGCGCTTGAGCAGAAATAATTATATCCTGCTCAGGTTCGTTGTCAAGCAAAATTGAGAAAAGGAGACATTCATGACAATCATATTAGATGCAATGGGAAGCGATGATCGCCCTGGTCCTGAAGTTCAGGGTGCTGTAATAGCCGCCAATGAACTCAAAGAAGAAATTGTTCTGGTTGGAAATGAAATTGAACTTGAGTCTTTGCTGAAGAATGTCCCGGGGGATAAATCGCAGGTGCATATTGCCAATGCGCCCGAAGCTTTGAATATGAGTGATCATATTGTTGAGTCGCGTGCGAAAAAACAAAACTCCATGAAAATCGGTATGGAATTGGTGAAGGAAGGTCGAGGTGATGCCTTTGTAACCGCTGGAAACACTGGTATGGCAATGTATTTTGCTAAGAAAACCTTTGGAGATATTGAAGGTGTCATCCGCCCGTGTCTCTGCGGCGTCTTCCCTGTTCGAAATGGTAAGGCAATTGTTCTGGATATTGGTGCGAATGCAGAATGCCGCCCTGAATTTCTTGTTCAGTTTGCAATTATGGGCAAGATTTATGCACAAACCATGCTCAAGATTGCTGCTCCTCGGGTTGGTTTACTTTCGAATGGCGAAGAGGAAGGCAAAGGCAATAATCTTGTCAGAGAAACATTTCCCCTGCTCGAAAACGTAGAGCAAATTAACTTTATTGGCAATGTTGAGGGGAAGGAGCTTTTTGGAGGCGAAGCTGATGTTGTAGTTACGGATGGCTTTACAGGAAATGTCGTATTGAAATCAACTGAAGCCGTGGCAAAAATGATTGTTGATATTCTCAAAGAGGAGCTGATGTCCTCATTCCGAACAAAGATGGGTGGCCTACTCGCAAAACCAGCCTTTGGAAAACTTCGAAGCATGCTGGATCCTTCGGAAGTCGGTGCAGCACCTTTATTAGGGATCGATGCACTCGTATTCGTCGGGCATGGACGTTCGGATGCAAAAGCAATTGTCAGCGCAATTCGCGAAGCAAAGCAAGCTGTGGACAATCATCTTCTCGAAGAATTACGAAGTGCAATTACAGAATCGCTATTATAACATTAAGGAATATGAATGAAACAAATAACAAATGACAAACTTATTACCCGAAATAAGAAAATTGGAAATATAACATCTATTTTGGGAATTGCTATTCTTATTGGCGGCTTGATTTTAAACATTAATCCTGATCCAACACGGACCATATTATCTCTTGGCGCATTGATTGTTGGCTTTGTTATTGCGCAGATCAGCACTTTCTTTGTAACTCGATTTGGTCGGTCGCCGCGTTTTGACGAAATTATTGCCAGCAACCTATCCAAATTAAATAATGAATACACTTTCTTTGTTTATACAAGCCCTGTACCAATGCTTCTGACAAGTCCCCATGGAATTTGGATACCAGTGCCTGTTTCCGTTGGAGGTGAAATCTATTACGATGGAAAATGGAGGCAAAAGGGGGGCAATGTCATGCTGAAAATATTTGGCCAGGAAAACTTGAGCAAACCTGAAAAAGATGTCGCAGCTCGCGAAGCCCAGATCCGTAAGTTCCTGGAGGATAACCTGGGAATGGATTCAATTCCCCCAATAAACAATGTCCTGGTCTCCTTGCATCCAAAAGCAATCATCGGTAATGTTGAAGATGCCCCCACCCCCATTGTCGAAGTTGAAGCTTTGAGAAGGACGATAAGAAAAGTTGATCGAAAGAGAGAAGAGGAAATCTCTCCAGAATTGCTTAACAAAATTAATGGCTTATTCAATTCAGAGAAATAAAGGCTAAGATTTCTTAATCTGACAAGCCTGCATATTTAAGCAAGGTCTCTATTTCATCAGGTTTTAAATAACGGTAATTACCAGTTTGCAGCTTACCCACCTCAATAGGGCCGATCCTTACTCTTCGGATCTGGCGGACAGGCAGCCCAATTCGCTGGCCGGTTCGCCGGATCTGTCTATTTTTGCCTTCACGTAAAACAATTTTCAGCCATGCACCGCTTTTTGTGTATGTTTTAACTTCTACTTCAGCAGGCAAAGTTCGATAACCATCCTCAAGTACGACCCCTCGACGCCAGATTGTCAGTTGCTCATCATCAGGGCGGCGTGTTACCCGAACTTCATATTCTTTATCATGTTCATAACGAGGATGTGTCAGGCGGTCAGCCAAACGACCGTCGTTCGTTAATAAAACCAAACCTTCACTGTCAAAGTCCAAACGTCCGACAGGGTAAAGATGTCGTTCATCCGGGATCAAATCAAAAATTGAGGGGCGTGGATCCTCAGGTGCATTCAAAGACAGCATATTTTTCGGTTTGTTTAACGCAATGTAAACCTTTTTCTCTGGTTTCCCAATTGAAATACCATCCAATTGAATGTCATCAATTTTAGGGTCAGCTTTTGCACCCAGCTTGATCTTTTTGCCATTAACCGTAACTCGACCTTCTTCAATAAACTTTTCACATCCGCGTCGAGATCCGTGGCCTGCTCGAGATAATATTTTTTGAACTCGTTCCTCTGCCATCAGGTTTTTAACACTTCCTTTGTCCCATTTTCCGTCATTTGTTCTTCTAATGCACCAAAATCGATATATGGAAGCGCATCCAGACTTTCCAATCCAAAATATTGCAAGAATTCTGGTGATGTGCCGTAATAAATTGGCCGACCAGGTGTATCTGCACGTCCTAATTCCTCGATTAAACCCTTTGACAATAAGGTTCGCAAAACACCATCGCTGTTAACCCCCCGTATTACATCGACCTCAGGCCTTGTCACCGGTTGTTTATAAACAATGATTGCAAGTGCTTCCAGTGCTGCTTGAGAGAGCGTGGAGGTTGCTTCTAAACCGAGAAATGTTTCAACATCCGCGCTTATCGAGGGATCCGTGGTCAATTGCACCTTTGTTTTAACGCGCATCAACCTTAATCCATGCCCATTTTGTTTGTAATGGGTATCCAACTCATTCAAGCCTGTTTCAATTTCACCTTCGCTGACCTGAAGCGCTTGAGATAGTTGATAGATACTGACCAAACCAGACGAAACAAACAATAATGCTTCGATTTTTCCAAAGAGATAATGTTGATTCGTTTCTTCCATAAATCCTTTTATGTACCTTTGAATTATTAGCTGACTGATTATACTCCATTAAAAAACTCCCACCATATGCTTCTTGCTGGTAAAATTGCAGCAGTGATATGGAAAAAATTTTAGGGAAATAATTCTTAAGAGTGGAGCACAATATATGCGTATCTTATTAACTGGTGCAGCAGGCTTTTTAGGTTCGCACCTGACAGATCGTTTGATTAAAGAAGGACATAAGGTCATCGGGATGGACAACTTCATCACCGGGAACCAAAATAATTTGGAACACCTTGCAGGTAATAAAAATTTTAGCTTTATTCGGCACGATGTCTCAAATTTCATATTTGTACCTGGAAAGATTGATTATGTTTTGCATTTTGCATCCCCTGCCAGTCCAAACCCTGCATCTCCCCTGGGTTATCCCAACCTCCCCATTCAAACCATGAAAGCCGGAGCTTTAGGGACACATAATTCACTAGGGGTGGCACGAGCGCATAATGCAAAATTTTTATTGGCGTCAACGAGCGAAATATATGGTGATCCACAAGAACATCCTCAGAAGGAAACCTACAGAGGACACGTTGATCCGATTGGCGCAAGATCCGTTTATGATGAAGCAAAACGTTTTGCGGAAGCCCTGACGATGGCTTATCATCGATTTCACAACATTGACACCCGCATTGTTCGCATTTTCAATACTTACGGTCCCAGGATGCGCCTGGATGATGGCCGTGTTGTTCCCAATTTTATTCAGCAGTCTTTAAGAGGTGAGCCGCTGACGATCTATGGCGATGGGGAACAAACACGAAGTTTCTGTTACGTCGATGACCTTATTGAGGGCATCTTCCGACTGATGATGAGCGATTTTCATGAACCCGTCAATATCGGCAACCCATCAGAAACCAGCATTCTTGAATTTGCGAATTCAGTAAATGAGCTTATTGGAAATAAGGCTGGAACGATCATCAAAATGGCAAAACGCCTTGGTAACGACCCCCAAAGAAGGCAGCCGGATATCACTCGGGCAAAGACGATCCTTCAGTGGGAACCTGAGGTAAGCCTAAAAGATGGCCTGGGCAAGACAATTCCCTATTTTAAAGCAAAATTGAACTTATGAGTTTGATCAACAACAATCGAGAAAGAATTCGCTTTATAAAATTTTCCATTGTTGGCATGACAGGCACAATTGTTGACTTTGGCGTAATGAATATTCTACGCCTAGCGCTAAACACGCCCTTAATTTGGGCGCAAGGCATTTCATTTGTTTGTGCTGTGATCAACAATTTTCTCTGGAATCGTTATTGGACCTACCCGGAATCGCGCTCAAAGGCTGCACCAAAGCAATTATTACAATTCCTTGTAATTAACATCATTGGCATCCTTATTCGATCACCTTTGGTGCCGTGGTTAGATAAAAACATAATAAATTTTTTAGATGGTATGAGCTTGTCATTGCCGCTGAAAAACATGGTTATCAGTCAGAACCTTGCACTAGCCATCAGCATTATCATTGTTTCGTTTTGGAATTTCTTTGCTAACCGCTACTGGACTTACGGGAATGTTCCAGAAAGTGAAATAATAAAATCCGATCATTCGAAACAAGGTTCCATTCAAGAAACCGATTAATTGAAGTAAAGGCGGTTGTAAATGCGTGTCATTTCTGGAAGTGCAAAAGGGATAAACTTATCAAGTGTTCCTGGGGATTCAACTCGACCAATCACAGATAGGGTTAAAGAAGCGCTTTTCAACATCATTGGCCTGGATATTTACGATAAGACTTTTTTGGACCTTTTTGGTGGAACAGGCGCTGTAGGTATTGAAGCATTATCACGTGGTGCAGATTATGTCCTTTTCCTGGATACAAATTATCGTGCTTATAAAATAATTAAAAAAAACTTAGCTGCCACACAACTTGCGCCGTATGCAGATGTCATAAAAAAGGATGCATTTGCATTTTTACGCGGAGAAATTGATAAATCTTATGATTATATATTTATTGCCCCACCACAATACAAAGGTCTTTGGCATAAGGCAATGCAAGAACTTGACGAAAATCCCGGATGGTTGGTGGACTCTGGCGTAATTATTGTTCAAATTCACCCAAAAGAAATCGATGATAATTATGGCTATGCGAATTATAGGGAATTTGATAGAAGAGACTACGGCGACACCCTTTTAATATTTTATGAAAAAATTACTGCAGGCTGACGATCAAGTTTCCTTGCTTGTCATAATGGTATTTACCTATAATCAAGGGATCCCCAGGCTGGTGTTTAACCACCTGTGGCATTAATAAGGGTATATCCTCAACTATTTCTTCAAAATTTAAATTGTTAATGGATTTCCATAACAACTTCCCCTCAGAAGAATTGGTTAACACTTCACCCGTATAAGTTCCTCTAAATAAGAAAAGCACCACACCTGCACGTTCACTCACATCGATTGTGATTAGCCCACAAATCCGTAGAAGCACATCCGTAATGCCAGTTTCTTCTTCAAGTTCACGATAAGCGCCTTCAATAACACTTTCGCCGCGTTCAATATGCCCACCAATTGCATTATATAAGCCAGACCATAATTTCTTTTGTGATGACCCTTTGATTAGCAATACACGATCCTTGTCATCAAATAAAAAGATTAATGCCCTGGGAACCAACTTATATCGATTGTCACTAGAGCCCTGGTCAGATACTGGCATAAAGTCAATTCCTATCCAACAAAAAAGCCCGTGAAAAATAATTTCACAGGCTTTAATTACACATTTTAGGTTAAGAACATGGGTACACCAAGGAAATCCATAACTTTGGGTTTGTAATTTTCCTTGTCGTAATAAGCTTCAACATCGACACGCTTTTTGCCGCTCAGCACGATGTCAATCGGGACAGTTGTGTATCTGCCGCCTTGAAGCGCTGTCAATTTTCCAAATTCTTCACGTTGAACCAATTGCATGGCTAAATTACCAAAAGACATAGCCACCATCCGGTCAAGTGAGTCAGGTGCACCAGAGCGCATGACATAAGCAAATTTTTGATACATAATATGCTGTTTTGTAATTCTTTTGATTTCATCAGCGACGATTTCTCCAATGCCGCCAAGCTTTCGATGACCAAAAGCATCCTGCGGACCAGATTCAATGATGTCTCCGCCTTTCATAATCGCGCCTTCTGAAATAGTGACAATCGCATAATTCGAAGGATTGTTTCGCTTATCTTCGTGAAGGAAGTAAGCAAGCTTTTCCATATCAAAAGGCACCTCGGAGATTATTGCCCGATCCACATAAGATAAATATGCGCTTAAAAGGCTTGTTTCACCAGAATTACGCCCAAAGAGTTCAAAGACTCCAATACGCTCATGGGATCCTACCGATGTTCGCAATTGGGTGATCAAATCAACAGATCGGGTTACTGCAGTAGAGAAACCAATACAATAATCCGTGCCAAAAACATCGTTGTCCATCGTCTTTGGAATGCCAACCACAGGAAAGCCTTCTCGATTGAGCCGAACAGAATAACTTAGTGTGTCATCGCCTCCAATGGTGACAAGCACCTCAATTCCTAGGTGATCAAGTACCTTTAAAATATGCGCAGAAAAGTCCATTGTTCCTTTGTCATCAATCTCAACGCCAAGGCTTGAATTTTTCAAAAAATCCGGAACATCCTTAGACCGAACATTCTGGGGATTAGTTCGCGAGGTATGCAAAAATGTTCCCCCAGTACGGTCGATACTTCGGACGTCATTTCTGCCTAGTTTTTTTATGTAATAATCATGTGTGGCTGGCTCATCCAAATTATACCAAAGCAGTCCTCCCCATCCTCTTCGGATACCAATTACTTCATAATCGGCATCAAGTGCATTAAGGACAACTTCCTTAATCGCCGGATTCAAACCAGGTACATCGCCGCCGCCGGTCAAAACACCAATTCTCTTCTTCATAAATCTCGTTCCTCCATCAATAAAAATTTACTAATTAAAATATAATCTCTTCAAACCAGGTCGAGATCACTCACAGGTCAAAAACGCAAATCCATCAAAGTATAGCATAAATTATCAACCATCATACTCTGTTTACTTTAAATTCCTAAGAAGGATCAAAGGGTAATTTTGGTATCTTGACTGCCCACCATCGAATCCAATTCATACCAATAATAACCAGAATCGGAAGCCAAATGACCATTGTGGAAAGTGACGATGACACTGTAATCATCTCAACAGGCAGTGATGCGTACCAGGGGATGGTAACCAAAAGGACAATAAAAATCCAGGTAATAATTCTGCCAAACAAGCCCAGGCGTTCTGTAAGAAATCTAAATACCAACAATATTGCCGGAAGTAGAAGAAACAAATGTGCTACCGAGCCGCGAATATTCAAAAGTGAAACAACAACCAAAACTGCAAGAGCGTTCCAAACAAAAATGCGCTCAGATTTTGACCTGAGACGAATAAGCAGGAAAATATAAAATGTACCAAAAATGATATGGAGCAATATCGAAAGAAAATCTTCAATGCCAGGTAGTAATGAGGCAAGTGTCATCAAAGGCGTTTGAACAAGGTTAAGATTTTCATAATTCTCAACAACGATAATGAGCCAATCCCTCGGCCAGGTAGGTATTAGTAATAATGACACAATTATTAAAAATGCAAGCCCAGCACCATAAGCAGTAATCAAGGACCATCGCCGCTTAATAATTGCATAAGTAATAAACAGGATAATTACCAGCCCGGTTATGTAAAAGGAACCTGAAGTCAATGCAAGAATAAAACCTGCAGCATTATCCTGTCCCTGCAAAAACAAATAAAGGCTGATCAACAAAAGCAGGATCACAATTGGCGATAGCTGCCCGGTGATGATAGTCGCGATTCCCGGTATCCATAATAAACCTGCAAGCAAAATTATTATTTTTGATGTTGTCGTAATCTTCCAATTTGCAATAAGTAGACTCAAATAACCTATTAGAAGAACCCCAATGGTTAAAGTCATGACCCACAACATACGGCTGATTTGATAAGGGATCAAGCTGAAAGGCAAATAAAAGACCATGTTTAAAAATGGATTTAATTGAACCGTCTCAGCAGGTAATATCGCTAAAAAATCCGATCCTACGATAGCCTCTTCAGCTCTTTGAAGAATTTCTGCCTCATCATACGGGTTGATCCCCTCTAAAAGCCATGCCCTGCCGGCAGCCCAGTTTAGTACAAAATGATCCTCAAAGGGAATGCGCTGCATCACGAACATGCTTGCAAACGCTGCCGCAGCAAGGCTGGCAAAGATCAAGCTCAAAATCAAATATTGTGAAATTTTCGTTTTTTGGTATCTTTTCATAGTTAATTGGAACCCGTGGGAATTTTACCAGCCAGTTTGTAACCGGTCAATTAATGAATTTAACCCATACATACAATTGAGATTCTGTATGAGATGTTTCCAGAAGAAAACGCCTATTTACTAAATTTTTTATTCGACTTTCCTTTTCATTTGAAAGCATTTTCCCCTTGCCAGGCTGTTGATTTTTTCGAAAAAAAATAGTATTCTCAAGTCTAACTTTTTAACCTAACTCGATAGAACCATAATCTTTACTTTATGTGGGACTTTTCATTCCATTTCTCACAAAATAGAAGAAACCAATGGGTAAATAAGACATGACGAGTGAAAAATCTAATGGTGGTAAAAACACTTCTCCTCTTGCACGACTAATTCAAATAGGTAGAAACAAATCATTTGTAACAATTGACGATATTCTCCGATTTTTTCCAAACGCTGAACAAGACGTTGGTCAACTCGAAAAGGCATTTGCTGCCTTAATTAGTGCTGGCATTCCATATATTGAAGATGCAGAACTTCT
>LGHA01000034.1 GCA_001508595.1 Anaerolineaceae bacterium 46_22
GACGGGATAACGCGTTCTACAATCAGCTAAAAGTTATTCCCCCACACATTACATTCAGCCAGGGCAGTTTCAACATCCAGGTTGGCAAGAAAACCCTCCGGTTATTTTCAGCCCCAGGGCATTCTGAAGATGGCATTGCCGTCTTAATCGAAGAAGATCGGATATTGTTTTCCGGGGATGTATTTATGCCGCTGCCCTTTATCGTTGAGGGGAACATTGAACAAATGATAAAGACAATTCAAGGCTTTAATGATTTGGGGCTTGAAAACATAATCCAGGGGCACGGCGATATTATTCTCAGGGGTGAAATCGATGAGAAGATCAGGGAAAACGTAACCTACCTCAAGGCAATCCAGAAGGCTGTCCTCACTGCAAACCGGCGGAAAAACCCCCTGGAAGTTTTAGACAGCATTGGCGTTGAAGCCTGCGGAAAAAGCCGCATATTGTTGGGCGGCCTGGCAAGCCAGCTGCACAAGCGAAACTTACGTTACCTGTATCGTCAAAGCATCGACAATCAAGAACAAACCCAGGTAAGTTCTGAATTGTTTTAACGCCAAATCAGGCTGACAAAAATCATCAGTATAAGCATCGCTGCAGGTTCACCCCATAAGCCCCACTTTTTTCGTGATTCTTTGATACCTGTCACAAGACTGGTCAGGCTATATGCTGTTCCCACAAGGATTAATCCCGACTGAATAGGTGAAAGCGGCAGGTAATGGAAACCGACAACGATCTGGGATAATGCAAGACTGTTTATTAACGCCCAAAGGGGAAGCCAGCGTCCTAATCGCAATTGAAGAGAACGAGAAATTGCCATCAAAGCCCCGATACCAAGAAGGGGAAGCCGAATAAATAAACGCAAATTTGACGAAAAAACAGCAACCGACAAAAGGAAATAAAGGGCAAAAGATAAGCCTGTTAATCCAACAACCGCCAGGGGAAGTTTGTTTTCATCAGGAGGGACCACATTGTATTCTGCAATAAAAACTGCAACCAGCAGAACGCTCCCCAGGCCGTAAATAACCCACCAGTAAGCACCACCTGCAAAGGAATTTAATACAACGCCGATCACAAAAGTTGTAAGAATGGGAACAACCCAGTGACGAGAATAGGACAGGAACGAAGTATCCTTTTCTTTTTCTGGATGGGATTGGATCAGCCAATCCATGCCTGCTGCCGCTAGAATTGCAGTAAAAATTGTTGTTATCGTGCTGAAATCCACCAAAATTGCAATCAGAATACCAAAAATTGTAAAAGATATTCTTTGGGCAGGAAAAGAAACAATTTGCGTCAAAGCAAAAGCCAGCATGATCGCAGCGGACACGATCGACAGGCGATTGATCTCTGGCAAAGATTGTTTATTTAACATGGCAATATTTTACCATGCACCAAAAAAATCAATTCTTTTGCCCCGAAAAATCAGTCTTCCGCCGTATCTTTGACCCTAAAAACCCACCTCCTCTCTGGTTTGTTTTATAGCCTTCAGGAGCCTGATGTGGTAAAATTACAAATTATATGAACACAAGTTCTGAAAATAAGATCAAAAGACCAAAAATCATTGACGCGCTTAAAGCAGGGTTTAACACCATCGCCAATAAGCCGTACCTGATGATCCCCCCCATTCTGTTGGACCTATTTCTCTGGTTTGGTCCAGCCTGGCGTGTGGATTCATTTTTCCGTCCAATGTTACAAAGTTTTTCTTCACTACCTGGGATTGACAATCCTGAGTATGCGGAATTATTTGAGAGTTTCCAATCCATTTGGACGGATATCTTTTCAAGCTTAAACCTTGCACGATCCATTCGAACAATACCGATCGGCGTGCCAAGCTTGATCATATCAAAGCCGCCTTTTTTAAACCCATTAGGCAGCCCTGTGGTTTTTAACCTCGACTCCAGCGGGAGCATAATCGGTCTCTGGTTGATCTTCCTTCTGGTTGGTTTCTTTCTTGGAAGCCTGTATTTTAACAACATTTCGAACCAAATTGTTGATATCCACAGCGATAAAGATCGCGGTATTAAGGGCTTATTTACCGCATATCTCCAGGTAATCCTGATGCCAATTTTTATCCTGGTTATTTTATTAATAGCCAGCATCCCGCTGGTATTGATCCTGGGAGCCATCTCATTGATCAGCCCTGCTGTCAGTCAATTTATATTTTTGATGCTGGGTTTTGTCTTATTGTGGATTATCCTCCCCCTGATATTCACACCCCATGGGATTTTCCTTTACAAGCAGAACCTGATTTCAGCCATGATGACCAGCATCAGTGTTGTGAGGACATCGATGAGCCAAACGACATGGTTCATTTTTTCAGCCTTTGTATTGATCGAGGGTCTGAATTATCTCTGGTCATCTCCCACAGTGGACAATTGGTTCTTGATTGTGGGCATCTTTGGACATGCCTTTATCGCCTCAGCGGTTATCGCAGCATCCTTTCATTACTTTCTTGATGCCACAGCATTTACTCAGTCAGTAATGAACAAGAAAATGATGCCAATAAAAGAAAGTATGAAAAAATCATAAAGAAAACGGAGTATTCGATTGGCTAAACAAGCTGTTTCTTACAATGCAAATGATATTCAAGTCCTCGAAGGTCTTGAAGCCGTTCGACGCCGCCCAGGTATGTACGTCGGCGGTACGGACATTAAAGCGCTTCATCACTTAATTTACGAGGTAGTGGACAACTCCATTGATGAAGCCTTGGCAGGTGAATGCGACAACATCAGTGTGGTCATTGATAAAGACGAAAGTGTGACCATCACCGATAATGGTCGCGGCATCCCGGTTGATATTCACCCCGAGAAAAAGGTCTCTGCCTTAGAGGTTGTCATGACCACGCTGCATGCTGGCGGCAAGTTCGGCGGCGGCAGTTATAAGGTGTCAGGTGGTCTGCATGGTGTGGGTTCATCTGCTGTCAACGCCCTTTCGGAGTGGTGCGAGGTCAAGGTCTATCGCAATGGGAAAATCTATCATCAACGCTACGAAAAAGGGATCCCGCAAGCCCCGGTAAAAGTCATTGGCAGTGTGCCAAAAACCCAAACGGGAACAGTAACATCCTTCCGATACGACCCAACCATATTCAAAGGGGACGAAACCTACAAATTTGAAACCCTTGCCCAGCGCTTCCGTGAAATGGCGTTCGTGACCCGAGCGGTAACCCTGAAGCTCGTCGATGAACGAGAGGATAAAGAAATTTCATTTCACTTTGAAGGCGGCATTTCCTCCTTTGTAAAATATCTCAACCGAAATCGAGATACGCTTCACGATGTCGTTTACATTGAAAAAGAAATTGAGGACATCGGTATTGAAGTCGCTTTGCAGTACACAGATGCTTATTCTGAATCGGTTTATGCTTTTGCTAACACCATCAACACCATTGACGGGGGCACACATTTAACCGGTTTGCGCATGGCATTAACACGCTCTATCAATGATTATGCTCGGAAAAACAGCATTCTCAAAGATTCCGACCCAAACTTTTCCGGGGATGATACTCGTGAGGGCTTAACAGGCATTGTCAGCATCAAGCATCCTGACCCACAATTTGAAAGCCAGACCAAGGTCAAACTGATGAACGCTGAAGTTCAGACCTACGTCCAGCAAGTGGTCAGTGAAGGCTTCTTTAGTTTCATGGAGCAAAACTCCTCAACGGCAAGGAAAATCATCCAGAAATGTCTAACATCAGCTCGAGCTCGAGCAGCCGCTCGCAAAGCGCGAGACCTGGTGATTCGCAAATCCGCGCTGGAAAGCATGACGCTGCCGGGCAAACTGGCGGATTGTTCTGAACGAGATCCGCAAAAGACTGAACTGTATATCGTTGAGGGTGACTCGGCTGGTGGATCTGCCAAACAAGGCAGGGATCGTCATTTCCAGGCAATTCTTCCCCTCCGCGGCAAAATTCTCAATACCGAGCGAGCTCGCCTTGACAAAATACTCAACAACCGTGAGGTCAAATCCCTGATCTCTGCGCTGGGCACCGGGATCGGAGAAGGTTTTGATCTCAGTGGGCTGCGCTACGGTAGAATCGTGATCATGACAGATGCCGACGTCGATGGTTCCCATATCCGCACCCTGCTGTTAACCTTCTTCTTCAGATACATGCAGCCATTAATTGATGAAGGGCACCTTTACATCGCACAACCGCCGCTTTATCTCATCACCCACGGGCGAGAAAAGGATTATGTCTACACAGAAGAAGAGCGGGAAAAGTTGATCAAAGAAATCACGAAAAACGGCGGCCGATTCTCCCTGCAGCGCTATAAGGGTTTGGGTGAAATGAACCCGGATCAACTCTGGGAAACCACCATGAACCCTGAAAACCGCACTTTACTTGTCGTCAACATCGAAGATGCTGCAGAAGCTGACCGCACCTTTGATATGTTGATGGGCTCCAAAGTACCCCCGCGCCGACGGTTCATACAGACACACGCAAAGGAAGTCCGCAATCTGGATGTGTAATCTTCTCTACACAATAAATCACGAGGTTGTATCCGATCAGGATGCAGCCTCATTTTTTTAAGAGTGGTGATTGGAGAGTGGGGAATGGTGTGTCGTCCTGAATGACCCGATAATAGCACAAGCAAAAATTGTCCAGCGAGATGGGGTGAATGTGATCTATTCCTTCAAAAGGGAAGACATGTCAGCATCAAAACTCATTCATCAACTCTCGGAGAAATATCGCATTCGTGACCTTGAAGTGCAGGATCAGCCTATTGAAGACGTAATTCGGAAAATTTACGAGGAACAATCATTATATAATTGAGCTTATGGACCGAAAAATCCTTCATCTTGATCTTGATGCTTTCTTCTGTGCAGTGGAAGAATTACACGACCCTTCTCTGAAGGGGAAGGCTTTTGCCGTTGGCGGGCGAGCAGACCAGCGAGGCGTGGTTGCCTCCTGTTCCTACGCCGCCCGAATGTTCGGTGTTCACTCTGCCATGCCCATGAGTCGGGCAAAGCAGCTTTGCCCCGATCTGATTGTTGTGTCCTCCCGACATGGCAACTACAGCGAAGTTTCTAAAAAGGTCATGAAAATAATTGAGATCACACCCTTCATTGAAAAAATCTCCATTGATGAAGCCTTTATCGATGTGACCGGGATTGGGGAGCCTATTGAAAAAGTCGCCCAGGATTTACAGCACAAGATCAACACACAATGCCAGCTTCCAATCTCAATTGGCGGGGCAACCAACAAACTCGTTGCAAAAATCGCTAACGATTGGGGAAAATCTCAAAAACGCAGCACTGAACCCCCCAACACCATCACCATTATCCCCCCCGGCGATGAAGCTAAATTCCTTGCACCGCTGCCAGTGCAATCGCTGTGGGGGATCGGACCGAAAACGGCAGAAAAACTTGCTGCCATCGGCATTACAACGATTGGCGGCCTGGCTGAAACCTCACCAGCAAGCCTCGAGGCACTCTTAGGACGTTTTGGGCCGGAGCTAATCGATCGGGCAAAGGGGATTGATAACCGCCCTATCGAAATGGAGCATGAGACCAAATCGATCAGCAATGAGGTCACTTTTGCGAAAGATATCAGTGATGAAGCGTATCTACTGAACACACTCCGAGCCCTCTCTGAAAAGGTTGGTGGACGGCTTAGAAAAGAATCATTGGCAGTATCAACCATTCAAATTAAAATGCGTTGGGCAGATTTTTCAACCATCACCCGTCAGACAACACTCCTTTCAGTCACAAATTTAGACCAGGAAATATTTTCTGCAGCAAGCACGCTTTTCTATGAAAATTGGCCGAAAGGCAAACCGGTCAGATTGATTGGTGTGGGTGTCAGCAACCTCGGTCCGCCTGTGTACCAGTTAAACCTGTGGGATGATGATCACCAAAAGGAAGAAAAATTATTACATGCCGTCGACGAATTAAGGGAAAGATTTGGCAGGGACATCATCAAACGCGCGGGGCAGGTTATCAAAAAAGAAAAATTTGATAAGCCCGAAGAATCCGGGGATTAAATCTTCTTTAGGAAGAAAAATAAGCCAGGATTGTTTTATTTAGAACCAGGTATCAGACTTTGATAAACGTCAAGCACCTGCCTGGTAATCTCCTCCCAGCAAAAACCTTGTGCATAATCGGCAGCGCGTGCACCAATCTGATCTCGTAGTTCATGATTCACAAAAATCAGACGCAATTTTTCAGCCAGGGCTTCGGCGTCATGCGCCGGCACAAAAAATCCAGTTTCACCATCCCTGATCAAATGCGCCAGGCCTCCCACTCTTGATGCAATCACAGGAGTACCGCATGCCATCGCCTCCAGGGCAACCATGCCAAAACTCTCATAGTGAGATGGCATCACAACCACTTCCGCAGCCGAATAATAATAAGGCAGGGTGTCCTGTCCTCGTTTCCCAAGAAAAACGACCATCTCATCCAGGTCCAGTGCCTTGCATAAGTTTTGCAGCCTTTCCATCTCTGCGGAAAGCTCTTCTGTTTTCCCTTCAGGATCGCCCCCAATGATAATCAGATAGTGGGGGCAAATAAAGGAATGGCAGTTCTTTTTTACGATCGACATCGCCTTTATCAGGGTGTCCACACCCTTTAAGGGTTCAATTCTACCCACGAATAAAGCCATCCGATCCTTGGGTGATATCCCGATCGCTTCCTTAGCTTCATCTGGTGGGATAGGATAAAAATGATGTGTGTTGACCCCGGGTGGGATCACTGTAATCTTCTGGGGGTCAACACCATACAGATCCTGCAACTGAGATTTTTCTGCGTCAGTTGCCGCAACAATCCGCTCCGCTGCGTCCATCACATTGCCTTCACCATCAATCCGGTACTGTCCTTCTCGCTCTTCAGGCGTCCTGCCAATACGTTGTTTCATTTTCCCCAGGGTATGAAACATTTGCAGCATCGGCACCTGCCAGGCTTCTTTTAACAATTTCCCCGCCATCCCTGACAACCAGTAATGCGAATGCACAAGGTCATACTGAATTTGTTTTTGTCTGGCAAAATCAAGAATGCCGTTAGCAAAAGTCTCGGTATATTCTGCCAGGACCTCTTTGGGCAGAAAAAACTCCGGTCCAGCCGGGATATGCACAACCCTATTGAAATAGCCAAGGTCATGTGAAACCGAAGGAACGTGTTCATTTTCAGACCGGGTGAAAACATCCACATGCACACCCTCCCGCCCTAAAAACCGCGTCAGTTCTCTGACGTAAACATTCATGCCGCCGGTGTTTTTCCCTCCCAGTATTGCCAGGGGGCAGGTGTGATAAGAAAGCATGGCAATATTCATTCAAATCTCCATCAAAAAATTCTTGTAAAATCCATTTGCTTACTGGTATAATGTTCTGCACGCCAACGTAGCTCAGCTGGTAGAGCAGACGCTTCGTAAGCGCCAGGTCGAGGGTTCAAATCCCTCCGTTGGCTTAATAAGTTGCAAACAAAACAGCTCACCAGGCTGTTTTAATTTTAACCGATAAACCAGACTTTTTTCTTTGTGGTTATAATAGGAATGGCAAATCTGCTGAATGACGGACAATAAAATTTGGAGGCAATTGAATGGCTAAAATTTGTGTGATTGGGACAGGCTACGTTGGTTTGGTCACAGGGACATGTTTTTCAGATATGGGACACAGGGTGACATGCCTGGATATCAATGAAAAAAGGATCGAAAAGCTGAATAATGGGATCATGCCCATTTATGAACCCGGGTTAAAGCAAATTGTCGATCAAAATGTTGACGCAGGTCGATTAAATTTCACAACAAGCTACCAGGAAGCCCTGGAAGATGCCGAATTCGCTTTTATTGCTGTTGGCACGCCATCCAGCGTGGATGGCGATGCGGATATGCAATATGTCAAAATGGCTGCGGAAACGATTGCATCCCACCTCGACCACCCTATCATCATTGTCAATAAATCCACGGTACCTGTTGGCACAGGCGATTGGGTTTCTGAAATCATTAAAGATATGAACGGAGGAACAACACCTCCCTTCTATGTCGTTTCTAACCCCGAATTCTTGCGAGAAGGCTCAGCAGTCAATGACTTCATGGAACCGGACCGGGTGGTTCTCGGCTCAACAAATCGTGAAGCGGCTGAGAAAGTTGCTGATCTCTATGAAGCGCTGCGCGCACCGATTATGATCACAGACCTCAGAACAGCGGAAATGATCAAATATGCCTCAAACGCATTTTTAGCTACACGAATTTCCTTTATCAATGAAATCGCAAATATATGCGAATCCCTGGGTGCGGACGTCAAAGAGGTTGCACGTGGTATGGGGATGGACAAACGCATAGGACCCTCCTTCCTTGATGCAGGTTTGGGCTGGGGCGGCAGTTGTTTCCCGAAGGATGTCAAAGCCCTGGCACACATGGCTGAAACCAGGGGCTCCCACCCACAATTGCTCCAGGCTGTGATGGATATCAATCAAAACCAACGGAAGCGCGCCGTTCAAAAGGTGGAAAAAGCTTTGGGAGGTTTGAAGGGAAAAACCATTGGTTTATTAGGGTTGAGTTTCAAACCCAACACCGACGACACACGAGATGCACCGGCGCTTGATATCGCCCGGATGCTCCTCGAGTCTGGCGCTGTTGTCCAGGCATTTGACCCACAAGCAATGGAGGTCAGCAAAAAAGAAATTCCTCAACTGCAATTGCGAAAGAATCCTTACGAAACTGCTGAAGCTGTGGACGCACTTATTCTGGCAACCGAATGGAATGAATTTAAATCACTGGACTTCGAGCGAATTAAAGCCAATATGAAGGGAAATGTGATTTTAGACGGCCGCAATATTTGGGACGGCACTGAGCTGCACGAAATGGGATTCACCTATTTTGGGATGGGTGTCCCGCAGCCTGGGGAATAGAAAATAAACCATAAATACAAAAAAGACCCCATCGCTTATTTTTATGGGGTCTTTTTTTTACTTTACTCTCCTTAAGTTACAACGTATCCCCAGAATCCTCTTTTGTTCTCACGGATTTGGTAATGTCAATCTCAAAACCCTTCAACCGATAAATGATCACCAGGTTGCCAAACATCATAAGCACCCCTATCAAAATCACCCAGCCATAATGCAAACCCGCTTCAGATAAGCCAACAACCAACCCGTTGATAAGCATTTCCAGACCTACTGCAGCACCTAACCAGGCTGGCTGGTTTCGCTTAAAAACCTGGAAGATCAACAAGGTCACGCTGATATGCATCACAAATGCTGTAATTCTCTCGAGGGCTGTTGCTAAGGGAATAAAAAATTCTAGCGCCCAAAGTTCTTCTATCTGGGCGATCATTTCCGGCTCCAATGCGCTGGTTTGGGGGTCTATATTGATATTGCTCAACATTGTGATAAAGGTCATCAACAAGGGCAGCCCAACAAGCATGATGCTTTCTGCACCGCTGTAACCTACCCCAAGGCCATAAGCATCTTCGAGATTCTCTAATTTCAAGAACTTCATACCACCCCAACGTACCAAAACGCCTATGATCACACCAAGGAATACATTGGTCAGAATTTGAGATAGGCGAAATGTTTCACCAGCTGCCGCCTCATCCCAGGTTGGAATGACAGATGTCAAACCGCTGAAAATGAGGGAAACCAAGACCTGAACGATAAAATAACCCAGTACACCAAAGGTGATTGTTCGCCATGAAACGCCCAGCCTATCCTTCAACCAAAATCCTGCAGCAATTGGCAACCCTATGATCACCAATAATGCAATAACAATTGATATGCTTAATAAAATCATTGGCAGCTCACTTTACTTATCCGCTAATATCATCCGGGCATCCAATACGATTGCGCCCTCACCTTCTGGCAAGACCAGCAAGGGGTTAATTTCAATCTCTGAAACCTGGGGGAAGTCCAGAGATAACTGGCTTAACCTGCCGATTACATCAACGACCGCATCCAGATCATAAACGGG
>LGHA01000204.1 GCA_001508595.1 Anaerolineaceae bacterium 46_22
GAGAGGAGGAACCCCCCGTGACATTTAGTTTATATAGGAAAAGCTTAATTTCTGGGGAAATATTAAGAGTCATCTCTCGATTAAGAAAAATGACAGCAGTCGGTTTTTATAGGAATTTAAAAATTTAACAGTTTTTAGAATTTGTATATTGCGAAAATTTGCATCTTCACCCTCAGGGAGGGCGAGGAGGTTGCGCTCACAATAAACCAATGGCTATTGGATGATGGATTATTTTGATATGCTAAAAACACTGGCAGCGTGAGGGTATCTATTATGAAATCGGCCACACTTTAGATATCTTTTTTGGGAACAGCGCATCCAGCAAATGGGCTGTCAGGTCATCTTTTGTGCCGCAATCCTTGTGCATATGTTTAATCTCGTCAATGGAATGATAGCCAAATACCATGTGTAAAAAGGTCAGTGGTGGAAAGTTCGCAGTGCTGTTTTCCAACTCGTCGAAGGAGAGGCTTTTAACAGTTTTGAGCTGTCCATTTTCAAAGCTCAGGGATAATCCGTCCAGGTAGAAATTCAGTTTTAGCTTACCAGTGTAATTTGCGAAAGCGGATTCTTTGAGCCGCGTTTCCAGGACAGGCTGGATCGTTTCCAGGAAAGCAGCCAAATCCGGTACTCGGAGATAATAGGCGTAGGGCTTGATTTCTCTTGGCAGTTGGGTCTCGGTTACCAGGTAAGCCGGGTGCGTTTCACCCAACCAGAAGCCGAACATTTTTTGTTCCTGCTTCTGCTCTTTGACGAGGTCTTATCCTTTTTTCCAAAGGAAGCGGATTACGCTGGGGGTAACCTCTGCCCAGGAGAATCCGGAGGTAATCTCGTACATTGTCAATGCGCTGTTCTTTCCCCATTTTATAGGTGGAATGCCAATAAATCCCACCTGTTGCTTTTGATTGTTTTCAATAATGTAGATTTCACGGCGGTTGATATTGAATTGTAATTTATCCTCAATAAAAATAGGGGTTATACTTTGGGCATGCGATTAAAATTCAATGCATTTTATTTTGTTCTTTATATGTCTTTTGGCATTATCGGCCCCTATCAGGCTTTATATTTTTCTCAGAAGGGGTTTTCTGGTATGCAAATAGGTATGTTAATTGGCATTATTCCAATACTTAGCATCCTTTTTCAGTCGGTATGGAGTGCCCTGAGTGATTTCTTCCAAACACGTCGGTTATTATTGGTGGTTGGATGTTTGGGCGTGAGCGGCTCAATGGTGGGTGTTGGTCTCTCAACCTCTTTCAGTGCTAATTTTATGTTTTTTATGCTGTATTCAATATTTCTCACACCCATCAGCCCAATTGGGACAGCCTTAGCCCTGGATTACTTGGATGAAATTAAGGAGCCGAACAATCTGAGTCTGATCCGTGTTTGGGGATCTGTTGGATTTGCATTTTCCAGCCTGGTTTTGGGTAGTCTGTCGATGACTCAACATCTCATTTCTTTCCCCTGGATGATTGCTGGAACCTATATCATATTAGCCGTAATATGTTTGGTGCTTCGGGATAGTTTAACGATTACATCACAGCCAGATATAAATAAAAAGCAACTGTTCCTATTAGCAGAAAGTCCTTCTTTTATGATTTTTCTTGTGGGAATGATATTTGTCGGCGCCACGATAATGATTGGCAGCAATTTCCAGACAGTATTTCTATTATCCTTAAATGCTTCTTCCTTGTTAATTGGGATAGTGGTTGCCTTACCGGCTTTGTTGGAAATTCCAATGATGATGATTGCACCGAAAATATTAAAAACTGAAACCTTGCGCTGGGTAATTTTCACTGGTTTGGTCCTTCTACCCATTCGCTGGGGCTTGCTGTATCTCATTCAAGCGCCTGTCTGGATGATCCTAGCTCAAATCCTTGCTGCCGCAGCCACTATCAGTGTTGAGATTGCAAGCGTTTCATATATTGACAATATTATTCCTTTGCAATGGCGCGCAACTGGCCAGGGGTTGTTTATGACAGCAACCTTCGGCGTTGGACCAGGGATTGGTAATTTTATCGCAGGAAATATTTTGGATGGATACGGTGCGAGAGCAATTTGGGGATTTAATCTGGTTCTGGGAATAATCGGTTTGGGACTGGTATTCCTTGCTTTGTGGATTTTCAGCCGGCCTGCGGAAGAATTCCGTTTTGAATCCAACAAAGTTACAGACTAATAATTTCTTGCAGTGATCGATGAAGATTTGACTTTTATCGGTAAGTGAATTATGCCCATCACTCTTCTTTAAAATTGCATTTTTCATGATCGG
>LGHA01000035.1 GCA_001508595.1 Anaerolineaceae bacterium 46_22
CAGATCAGTATGATCTTCCAGGACCCAATGACCTCGCTGAACCCGGTGATGACCATTGGCAAACAATTGTCAGAACCCCTGATGCTGCATCTAGACATGACGGAAACACAGGCGCGTAATCGTTCAATTGAGCTGCTTGAAATGGTAGGCATTCCACGGGCGGCAGACCGCCTGAAAGATTACCCCCACCAATATTCAGGGGGCATGCGCCAGCGTGTGATGATTGCTATGGCGCTATCCTGCATGCCGCAAATTTTAATTGCTGACGAACCGACCACAGCCTTGGACGTAACCATCCAGGCGCAGATTGTTGAATTGGTTATTCGACTGCGTGAAGAGCTGGGTATGGCAATTATCTGGATCACCCACGATCTCGGTGTTGTTGCCAGCATTGCAAATCGTGTCTCAGTGATGTACGGCGGGTTTATTATCGAGGAGGCACCGGTAAAGACGCTTTATTCTGACCCGGCGCATCCCTATACGATCGGGCTGCTGCAAAGCCTACCACGTATCCAGGAGAAGGGTAGAAAACGATTGTTTTCTATTGAAGGAATGCCGCCGACGCTTTTCCAAAAGCCGAGAGCGTGTCCATTTGCACCGAGATGCCAGTTTGCGGTGGAACATTGTTGGGAAGAAAATCCACAGCTTGAATTGATTGGAGAAAATCACCGTGTCGCCTGTTGGGTTGATACAAGCACTGGGAGAGAACGAAAATGAATACCAACCAAGAAGCATTGATTCGTGTAGAAAACCTGGTCATGCATTTTCCAATCTATCGTGGTGTTATTCAGCGTCAGGTAGGGGCGATTAGAGCTGTAGATGGCGTGACTTTTAGCGTAAGACGTGGCGAAACCCTGGGGCTTGTGGGAGAATCGGGCTGTGGAAAAACGACGGTTGGACGGACCATTCTTCAACTTTATCAACCAACTTCAGGGCATGTTTATTTTGAAGATATTGACCTGACCGAACTAAAACCTGAGCCTATGCGGCAGATGCGCCAGGAAATACAAATGATTTTCCAGGATCCTTATGCAAGTTTGAATCCCAGGATGACAGTCAGGGAGATTGTTGGGGAGCCCCTGGTTGTATTTGGATTAGCAAGCGGCAAAGAATTGGACCAGCGCGTTGCAGAACTGCTGGATTTAGTCAGCCTGGATCAAAGATATGCCGGCCGCTATCCGCACGAATTTTCAGGTGGGCAGCGTCAGCGGATTGGGGTGGCAAGGGCTTTAGCCATTAACCCCTCGTTTATTGTCTGTGATGAGCCTATTTCCGCCCTGGATGTGTCTATTCAAGCACAGATCGTTAATTTGTTGGAAGATTTGCAGAAGGAATTAAACTTAACTTATTTATTTATCGCGCATGACCTTTCCATGGTGCGTCACATCAGCGATCGGGTCGCTGTGATGTACCTGGGTAAGATCATGGAACTGGCTGACCGAAATGATGTTTATTACAATCCTTTACATCCCTATACAAAGGCGCTGCTGTCTTCCATTCCAGTGCCGGATCCCGAGTTTTATGAGGAACATCAGCGGATTGTCCTGGAGGGTGATGTGCCCTCACCAGCCAACCCACCATCTGGCTGTCGTTTTAGAACGCGCTGCCCCATTGCAGATGAACATTGCGCTGAAGTGATACCTGAACTTCGTGAAATTTCACCCGGGCATTTTGTTGCTTGTATCAAAGTCGACGAAAAAGATCTGAAAAAGGAGGTGGTAGATCCGGATAGATAAAATTTGGTGTTCGTATTGATTCGGTAACAATTTAATTTCTCTATAGGAGGAGAAAACCATGAAAAAACTATATTTTCTAATTGCTCTATTGATGGTCGCAAGCTTGATTATTTCATCTTGTACACCAACAACTGAAGCACCAACCGTAGAAGAGCCGGAAGTCGAAGAGCCGGAAGTCGAAGAGCCGGTAGTTGAGGAACCGGAAGTTGAAGAACCGGAAGCTGAGCCAGTTGCTTTGAACCCCTACCTTGGGTCCAATAAATTGGATGGGAACGGCGTTCCACCAACATTCTTCGATGATGTTCACGTTCGCAGAGGTTTTGCCTATGCATTTGATGCCAGCATCGTTGTCGATGAAGTTTATATGGGTGAAGCTGTTCAGTCCAAGGTTCTCTCACTGCCTGGTATGCCCGGCTATGATCCCGATGCACCATTCTATTCCTTTGACCCGGAAAAAGCGGCAGAGGAATTCAAACTGGCTGATGTCGATAAAGATGGCATTCCCGCTGGTGAAGACCCGGATGATATCTGGGAGATGGGTTTCAGGTTGCAGATGCTTTACAACTCGGGCAACACCACTCGACAAATCTATGCCGAAATTCTACAGGCTAACCTGGCTGAAATCAACGAGAAATTCGTTGTTGAAGTGTTGGGTTTGCCGTGGCCAGCTTATTTGACTGCCCAACGAGCCTATAAGATCCCGATCATGACCGGCGGCTGGTTGGAAGATATTCATGACGCGCACAACTGGTACCAGCCCTACACAACCGGTACTTATGGCGCTCGCCAGCAGCTTCCTGAAGATCTGAAAGCACAATTTAAGGTTTTGCTTGATGAAGGTGTGTCATTGGTGGATCCGGAAGCACGGCATGAGGTTTACCAGGAATTTAACCAGCTTTACTTTGATGAATCGGTTGGCGTACCTGTCGTTCTGGCAACCTCCCATGGTTACGAGCAGAAGTGGGTTGAAGGCCGCGTTTTGAACCCCATTTTCTCAGCTGATGTTTACAAGACCATATATGAAACTGAAGAATCTCCTGATCCTGGTACCATTACAGTTGCCTCTATTGGTGACCCACTGGTGCTAGACCCGGCAGCTTGCTATGACACCGCCAGTGGTGAGGTCCTGCAAAACGTTTATGAGACCCTGGTTTTCTATGACGGCATCAGGACCGATCAGTTTGTGCCTCAATTAGCTGAATCCTGGGAAGTCTCTGACGACGGCACCGTGTGGACCTTCAATATCCGCGAGGGTGTGACGTTCCATGAAGGCGGCGATTTGACCCCGTCTGATGTGGCTTATTCCTTCCAGCGCGGCCTCCTGCAAGGTGGTTATTCAACCCCGCAGTGGCTTTTGGCTGAACCCTTCCTGGGTGTTGGCGTTGATGACATCACCGGTATTGTGGATGACTTTGCTTCCGCTGATGACCGTGAATCATTGATGGCTAACGATCCCCAGGTGTTGATCGATGCCTGCGAGACCGTTAAATCCAAGATTGTTGCCGATGACGAAGCCGGCACAGTCACCATGACCCTTGCTCAGCCCTGGGGACCCTTCCTGGCGACCATTGCCAATAACTGGGGTGCAGTCATGGACATGGAATGGGTCGTTGAAAACGGCGGTTGGGACGGCACCTGCGAAACATGGCAGAATTACTACTCCATGGCTGATGCTGACAATCCTTTCAGGGCAATTACCAACGGCACTGGTGCTTACGAGCTTGATCACTGGACACCAGACCAGGAAGTCATCCTGACAGCCTTTGAGGGTTATTGGGGTGAGCCTGCATTAACTGAGCGTGTTGCCCTGCTGAACATTTCGGAATTTGGCACTCGCTTTGCCATGCTCCAGGCTGGTGATGCGGATATCATCTATGTCCCCGCAGAGAACCGTGCAGCAGTTGACCCGATGGTCGGCGAAATTGCCATTTACAACCCGGAAACCAATGCATATGATGATCCCGTTCCGGTCTGCTCTATTGATACAACCAGGCTTGGGATTGATCGTTTTGAAATTTGTGACGAACCCAACGATCAACCATTGACACTGTACTTTGGTCGACCTGGTTTGAGCCAGGATGTGATCCTATTCAACTTTAATATTCAGTAGGATTTCACGTCTGACAATTGAATAAAAGGTGCGGGAACTGTGAGGTTCCCGCACCTGCACCAGGTTTTTCTCTTCGGAATGATTAGAAAGATGCAGATTCCGCTCATTCCGAAAAGAAAAATAGTTTGAGAGGTTAAGAATGACAAATTATATCATTCGTCGTTTACTGCTTGTACCCGTCTTGCTGGTTGGGGTGAGCTTAATTATTTTTGGTATGCTCCAACTACTTGGTCCAGTCGAGCGTTCAGCGCTGTATGTCGTCGATTTCCCCAAAAATGAAAAGCAAATTGACGCCGTGATCAAAAAATATGGTTTGGACGACCCATTTTTTGTGCAGTATTGGCACTGGCTGGTGGGTGTTACAAAACCAGATACACAAGGCAACATGGTGCGTGATGGGGGGATCCTGTTTGGTGATTTTGGTTATTCCAGAACGGCTTCACAAGATGTTATTGATATTATTAAGAACAGGTTTCCAAATACAGTTGACCTGGCGTTATGGACCATTTATCCCATGCTTTCTGTTGGGATTTGGATGGGCGTCAAGGCGGCGGTGAATCAGAATAAATTCTTTGACCAGGCGGCACGAATTTACAGTATTATTGGCACCTCTTTTCCAACTTTTGTATTTGGCTTGTTGTTGTTGATGCTCCTCTACGCGAATAACCAATGGTTCCTTCCCGGTAAGATGTCTCCCTGGGTAGATATATTAATCCGCTCTGATGAGGGATTCAGGCAATATACCCACTTGCTCTCCATTGATGCCCTGTTGAATTTAAGGTTTGATGTTTTCTGGGATGCCTTACGACACATGATTATGCCCATTATCACCCTTTCCTATATCAGCTGGGCGACCTTTGTCCGTGTAACCCGCTCATCAATGCTGGAAACGCTGCGCATGGATTATGTTACGACGGCAAGATCGAAAGGTTTGCCGGAAAGAGTTGTGATAAATGAACACGCCCGACCCAACGCGATGTTGCCAGTTGTCACGATGATGGGATCCAGTATTGTTGGGCTGCTGGGTGGGATTGTGATTACTGAAACGGTATTTAATTACCCCGGGATTGGCAAGGCAGCAGCAGACGCAGCGTCCCAGCTTGATGTGGTGACCATTCTTGGTTTGGCGATATTTACGGGTTTAATCCTGATCCTTTCCAACCTGGTTGTTGATATTCTTTATGCGTTTATCGATCCCCGTGTCCGTCTCTCTTAAGGAGTATGTATGACTGAAATGAAAACTATCCCAACTGGAGACAATAAGTTACTAAAAGAAACACTGTCCGACCGAAAAATTAGCTGGTTAGAACGCTTCCTAGGACCCGATAATTACCGGATTGTGACGGGATTGGTCAAAACGCCTGCTTCGATTGTTGGGTTTATTCTGATTTTTACTTTTATATTGATTGCGATTTTTGCACCGGTGATCGCTCCCCCGGTGGGGAATGATCCCATGAAGATTCCCCGTGATGGTTTCAGCGGTGAGCCACAACCGCCGGGATCACCGTGGGAAAGGAATGTTCCTGAAATTCCCTTCTGGTATACACCCCTTACCGGCAACGAGGAATGGGTTCACTTACTTGGGACGGCTCAAGGTCAATATGATATTTTTTACAGCATTATTTGGGGAACCCGGACAGCCTTCCGGACCGGTATTATTGTTGTGATTACAACAGTAGTGATCGGCGTCATCCTGGGTTCAACCGCTGCCTATTATGGCGGTTGGGTGGATAACCTGATCATGAGGATTACCGATATCTTTATGATACTGCCATACATCATGATGGCGTTGATTTTCTCATCCGTTCTAACGCCGATTTTAGGAAGAAGCCTTCTGCCTCCAATGATTGCCATGATCACGTTTAGCTGGATGGGATATGCCCGTATCATTCGGTCTGATATCCTTTCCATCAAAGAGCGCGATTTTGTGTTGGCAGCTAAGGCATCGGGTGTGAAGAATGGTCGAATTCTCTTCAAACACATCCTGCCAAATGCGATTTTCCCAACACTTGTTCTGGCATCCCTGGGGGTTGGTGACGTTGTTCTCGGCTTTGCAGCGCTTTCCTTCCTTGGCATCGGGACTGAAATTGGTTACGCGGATTGGGGACAGGTACTTAGTTTCGCCAGAAACTGGATCACCGTATTGGACCGCTACTGGTTTATTGTGATTTATCCGGGTCTTACCTTGACGCTGTTTGTGATGGGATGGAACTTGGTGGGTGATGCTTTGCGTGATGTCCTTGACCCCCGAATGCGCGGAAAATCATAAATTCGAGTTCTTTCTTTCAACTAAAGAATTGCCCAGACAAATTCGCCATATTTTGGGTTAAATTAACCGTTTTGCTTGCTGCTTGTAACGCATCAAGAATGGTTTGGATGTTTGATTAAAATGTGTTAGAATCATGTCTATCATTCTGGGGCATGGTGCAATGGCAGCACAGCGGACTTTGAATCCGTTGATCCAGGTTCGAATCCTGGTGCCCCGGCCACTTATAAAGAAAGCATTGAGTACTCAAGAATCAATTGACCCTGATAGACGAAACATGAACCAGGCTTTGGGTGTGTTTTTATTCCCAGAGCGTGGTTTTGCATTTAATTTTCAGGGATTTCCCCAAGAATTTTTGTTGAAAACGAAACGGTTGAAGGATATGAGATTATGACGACAGCATCCATCATTTTGGCGGCCGGCGAAGGCACGCGCATGCGATCAAAACTCCCAAAGGTTGTTCACCCGGTTGCCGGGAAACCCATGGTCTGGCACGCACTCAAAGCTGTTGAGTCTTTGGTGGATTTACCTCCTATTTTGGTGGTCGGTTTTCGCGCAAAGACTGTTATGGATGAAATTGGTGACCAGGCGGCATATACTTTTCAGGATGAGCAGCTTGGTACAGGACATGCAGTCGCATGTGCTCGGACTGCGCTTGAAGGCAAAGCCGACATGGTGTTGGTGACCTTTGCTGATATGCCCTTACTTCGCAAAGAATCGGTCCAGGGGATGATGGCATTGCATAAAAAGGGTGACAGCCCGGTCACAATGACCAGCTACATTGGCGAAGAGGCGCGTGGTTTTGGGCGTGTCGTTCGAGATTCGGCGAGGCATGTCATCGCGATTGTGGAACAAGCCGATGCCACACCTGAGCAGCTGGCGATCAGGGAATATAATTTGAGTGCCTATTGTTTTGACGCTGAATGGCTCTGGGAAGCATTAACACGCATCCCGATATCCTCAAAGGGCGAGTATTATTTGACCGATGTGGTTGCATTGGCAGTTGAAGATGGTTTTCAGGTTGAATCCTATGTGGTTGAAGACCCCTCAGAAGCAATTGGACCCAACAACCGTGTGCATCTGGCTGCTGCTGAAAAGGTGATGCGCCAGCGAATTAATCAACAATGGATGCTCGAGGGTGTGACCATTATCAATCCCGAGGTAACCTACATCGAAGCGGGTGTTCAGATTGGGCAGGATACGGTCATTTACCCGAACACCTATTTGCGTGGGCGTACAGTGATCGGCGAGGGATGTGAGATTGGGCCGGATACGACCATTATCGATACGCTTATAGGTAATAATGTAAAAATTCTTGCTTCAGTACTTGAGCAGGCAAAGGTAGCGGATCATGTGACTATGGGTCCATACTGCCATTTGCGCAAAGGTGCTGTTTTAGAAGAAGGCGTGCATTTGGGGAATTTTGGTGAGGTCAAGGACTCAACCCTGGGACCAGACACGAAAATGGGGCATTTTTCTTACATTGGCAATGCCCAAATTGGGAAGAATGTGAACATTGGCGCAGGGACGATCACCTGTAATTATGATGGTGAGAAGAAACACCCGACAGAAATAGGAGATGATGTCTTTATTGGGAGTGATACCATGCTGGTGGCACCGGTCAAAATCGGAGACCGAAGTAAAACTGGCGCAGGGGCGGTGGTAACACAGGATGTGCCGCCGGATACGCTTGTGATAGGTGTGCCGGCCAAAGAAAAACGTAAGTTGGAGAAAAGTGACTGACGAAACCATAGTAATTGTAAGCGTAACAGCCGTTGTATTCTTGCTTGATTTACTGGTGAGTGTTGTTAAAGCCAGTTTCAGTCATGCAAGGTTGCCCTATTTGTTGAATTTACGGGAAAAACGAGGAGAAATTGTGGATCGCACTGTACAGGTGATTGAAGAACCGCGTTTGCGAACCAGCCTTCGCCTGGCTGTCATGTTCTTTCATTTCCTGCTGGCAGGTCTGCTAACCCTTTTGTTGAAAAATTTTCAGCCTGGCATAGAAATATGGTTATTATTGATCTATTTGATCATCGGGATGATCCTGATTGTCTTGATTGAATACGGTGTTGAAGCTATTTTCATTCAATCTGCAGAAGAAAATGCAATAAGGTTCAGATTTATTGGCAGCCTGATTAATTTTATTTTCTCCCCCTTTTCCGGAGTATTGCAGAAATTATCGGGACCTGAGGTCAACAGCCTTACCATGGCATCGATGACTGAAGAGGATTTGAAGAATTGGGTTGAATCAGATCACCCAGAGGGTTCGCTTGAAAAGGGTGAACGTGAGATGATCTACTCCATCTTCCAATTTGGAGATACCCTGGCGAAGGAAATCATGGTGCCTCGGATTGATGTGCTTGCGCTGGACATTAATTCCACACTGGCGGAAGCACGAGAGACATTTGTGCGCGCAGGGCATTCCCGTGTGCCTGTCTACGAAGATACGGTGGATAACATCGTTGGTTTGCTGTATGCAAAAGATTTATTGAGCGTCAAAAAGGATGCAGGATCTATTGCAGATCACCGTGAACTTTTGAGACTGGCTTATTTTGTCCCTGAAGCGAAAAAAGTGGATGAATTGCTTGCAGAAATGCAGACACGCAGCATGCACATGGCGGTTGTCGTGGATGAATACGGTGGTGTTGCCGGGGTGGTCACACTGGAAGATATCGTCGAAGAGATCATTGGCGAAATCCGTGACGAATATGACGAAAGTGAAGAAATGCCCTATCAAAAGATCAGCGACGATGAATATGTGTTTCTCGGTCGTGTAGATTTGGGCATTTTTAACGAGGTCATGGGGACAGAAATTGCTACTGAAAATGCAGATACCATCGGCGGGTACATCTATGGAGAAATTGGCGATGTCCCTGTTGGGGGTGAAACCCTAAAGGCAGATGATGTGATTTTAACAGTAGACCAGGTTGTTGGTCGACGTATTACAAAAGTACGCGCAAAGCGTGAAATGATAAACCCCTTAGAAAAGGAAATGGCTAATGCTGACAAATGAAATCAAAGATAAATTGATCCAAAGGGCAAAAGAAGCCTGGGGTCGAGCCTATGCGCCTTATTCGAATTACAACGTGGGAGCGGCACTCCTGACAGAGTCGGGTGAAATTTATGACGGCGTCAATGTTGAAAATGCGGTATACCCGTTAGGCATTTGTGGAGAACGGACAGCAATTTTTAAGGCCGTTTCAGAAGGGCATCGCTCATTCCAGGCGATTGCCGTTGTCACAAAGAATGGCGGCACACCTTGCGGTGCTTGCCGACAGGTAATGGCGGAATTTGGCCTGGATACGATTGTTCTGATCGCCAACACGGATGGCGAATTAATCCATCAGTTAACTGTCGCAGAACTCTTGCCTTATTCCTTTGGCGAGAAAGACATCAAATAGGTTCAGAGATGGTTTTAAATTCCAAAAAGCGCATGCCGATTTACCGATCATGCGCTTTTTTTAACTGAGAGTATAAGGTTTTATGTCTTCAAAAGAAGCTCGGACCTATCACGCCCAGGCAATCGTCCTCAGTCATATTGAGTATGGTGAAGCGGACAGAATATTGAAGCTCTTCACCCTTGAAAAAGGCAAAATTAGCGCCATTGCAAAGGGCGTCCGGAAAATCCGTTCACGAAAAGCCGGGCATTTAGAGCCTTTTACACATGTAAATTTATTCCTGGCAAAGGG
>LGHA01000205.1 GCA_001508595.1 Anaerolineaceae bacterium 46_22
TGAAAAGCTGAAAACGGTTGGCCATGCCGAACCCAAAGTTGATGCCATTAAACTGGTGCAGGGAAAACCTGCATTTACAGCTGATTTTGAAAAACGGGATATGCTGGTCGCCAAGGTTATGCACAGCCCCCACGCACATGCTTTGATCAAGAATATTGACACTTCTAAAGCGGAAGGGCTGGAAGGTGTGGCGGCGGTGCTGACCTGGAAAGACATACCAAGAGTCGTTTATTCAACGGCAGGGCAATCGCATCCTATTCCCGGTCCATTGGATTCATTTTCATTAGACAAAAAAGTCCGTTTTGTTGGTGATCGTGTGGCTTTTGTTGCTGCTGAGACAGCGGAGATTGCTGAAGCAGCACTGAAGTTGATCAAAGTTGATTATGAAGTGCTTCCTCCTGTCCTGGACCCAACAGCATCGATGAATGAAGGTGCACCAATTATTCATGATGAACCAGAATATGTCAACTTTGATGAGTCGGACCCTGCAAAAAATTTAGCCGCACAAATTCGCATCGATATTGGCGATATTGACAAAGGCTTTTCAGAAGCAGACCTGATTTTTGAAGAAGAGTATGAGGTTCCAAAGGTTCAGCAAGCCCATATTGAACCCCATGTCGTTGTGACCTATTGGGATGAAGATGATCGTCTTGTCATTCGTACCAGTACACAGGTACCCTTCCATGTTCGTCGGCAAATTGCACCGGTTTTAGGGCTGCCTATCAAACGCATCCGAGTGATCAAGCCGCGCATTGGTGGCGGATTTGGGGGCAAGCAGGAAGTTCTAATTGAAGATGTTGCTGCACACTTAACGATTGCAACTGGACGACCTGTGCTTTACGAAATGACACGCGAAGAAGAATTTACTTCTGCACGGACAAGGCACCCGATGCGGATCCGGATGCGCACAGGCGTGAAGAACGACGGCACAATTACAGCCAATGAAATGTACTGTTTGAGTGACACGGGCGCTTATGGGTGCCATGCTTTGACGGTTACGGGTAATACAGGCCATAAAGCCATGGCATTATATGTAGGAGATGGCTCGTACCGAAAATCTCCAAATATACGTTTTAATGCTGATGTGGTGTATACCAACACTGTTCCCTCTGGGGCATACCGCGGTTACGGCGTTCCCCAGGGGTTTTGGCCGGTGGAACGTCATATGGAAAAAATCGCCCGCGAATTAAAGCTGGATCCTCTGGCGTTTCGCTTGAAAAATGCGATACGACCTGGAGAAATTCACCCATTCAGTAAGGTTTGGAGTGAAGGCAGAGAGCCTCAACCAGAAACCCTCTTAACTATTGGCCTGGAAGAATGCGTGAACCAGGGTCGAATGGTGATTGGCTGGGATGATAAAATTAATAATGACCAGTGGCATATCGTCCCTGGCAAAAAGCACTTGAGAAAGGGCATAGGCGTTGCGATGGTCATGCAGGGAACGGCAATTCCTTACCTGGACATGGGTGGTGCCAGCATCAAGATGAACGATGATGGCTCATTCAACTTGCTTGTGGGCGCTACGGATCTTGGCACAGGTTCCGATACGGTTCTAGCGCAAATGGCTGCGGAAACTTTGGGCGTTCCCCTTGAGGATATGGTTGTGTATTCATCGGATACGGATTTTACACCTTTTGACAAAGGTGCTTATGCTTCAAGTACGACATATATCTCAGGGACAGCCACGGTTAAAGCGGCTGAAAAAGTGGCTGAGCGAATCAGAGTTCGGGCAGCAATAATGCTGAGTGAAGAAGGTATTGAAGTTGACCCATCGGAAATTGTTTTGGAAGGCCGAAAGGCAATAGCGCCTGATGGAAAGTTTTTCACAATGGAAGAGATCGCCCTCAATGCCCTACATAAAACGGATCAGGAACAAATTATGGCTGTTGCCTCCCATGTTTCACCAGTTGCGCCCCCGCCCTTTGCTGCGCAATTTGCGGAAGTGACTGTTGATACAGAAACCGGGATGGTAACGGTTGATAAATTGGTGATGGCTGTGGATTCTGGTGTCATCATTAATCCTGTGACAGCATCTGGCCAGATCGAGGGTGGGATGGCGCAGGCTTTGGGTTATGCAGTAAGTGAGGAAATGGTTTATAACGAAAAAGGGCAGCCGAGAGAAAAAGATTTTGAAAACTATCATATTTTTAGGTCGAATGAAATGCCAGATTTAACCACAATATTTGTGGAAACCTATGAGCCTTCACACCCCTTTGGGGCTAAAGCTGTGGCAGAAATTCCTTTGGATGGCGTTG
>LGHA01000206.1 GCA_001508595.1 Anaerolineaceae bacterium 46_22
CTGGCAGCGACACAGCTTGAAAGCGGAGGGGCTTATCATCAATATCAACCCCTCACAAAGCGCGGCAATGATGCTGTCGGGGGGAACTTCAATGATGATCCAGCCTGGTTGGTTTTGGGAACAGCAGCTTACCTGAAAGAAACTGCGAATTGGGGTATTTTAGACGAAGCGGTGCCTTTTGACAACAAACCCGGGTCGGAAACCAGTTTATTTGAGCATCTTGAGCGAAGCATTCAATACACCCTGGATAATATCGGTCCGCATGGTTTGCCCTTGATCGGTCGAGCGGATTGGAATGATTGTTTGAACCTGAACACATTCTCTGAAAAGCCAGGCGAATCCTTCCAGACCACGACCTCGCGTGATGGAAAGGTGGCTGAATCGGTTGTGGTTGCAGCCCTGTTCATTATGGCAGCCAATGAAATGCGGGCGATCAGCGACCATTTGGGAATGGGGGATAAAGCCGCTTTTTATAAAGATACTGCCGAAAAGATGGCTGGGGTGACTCGAAAACATGGTTGGGATGGGGATTGGTTCCTGCGAGCTTACGACCATTTTGGGGACGTGATTGGCTCTAAGCAATGTGAAGATGGCAAAATCTTTATTGAGCCCCAGGGGCTGTGCGCTATGGCAGGGATCGGGCTTGAGGAAGGTATGGTGAAAAAAGCGCTTGAAGCCGTCCAAGCACAGCTGGCAACCGCACACGGCATTGTGCTTTTAGATCCGCCCTATCACGACTATCATCTTCATTTGGGTGAGATTTCCTCTTATCCTCCAGGCTATAAGGAAAATGGCAGTGTGTTTTGTCATACCAATCCCTGGATCATGATTGCAGAAGCAATTGTGGGGGATGGGGATCGCGCAATGGATTATTATTTGCGGATCAATCCTTCCAATCGTGAGTCAATCAGCGATATCCATCGCTGCGAGCCCTATGTATATGCACAAACCATTGCGGGTAAAGCAGCGGATCGTTTTGGGGAAGCGAAAAACTCATGGCTGACAGGGACAGCAGCCTGGAATTTTGTTGCCATCACCCAATGGATTTTGGGAATTCGACCGGATTATGATGGTTTGAGGATCGAACCGGTTGTGCCCAAAGATTGGAATGGGTTCAAAGTCAGGAGACAATTCCGCGGCACCCTTTATGACATCGATGTCGTTCGTGAGGGAACCGGGAATAATATTAGCTTGTACGTCAACGAGAAAAAGATTGAAGGAACCCTTATACAAGCAGTGGAAGCGCCCCAGGTTTCGGTTAAGGTTGTGATTGCTTAGTGGAAGTTCCTTAAAAAGCTATATACTGCCTTTTTTACCTTCCATTTCAAACCCTGGGATGCGTGCTTTACGTTCCAACCATTTTAACAGGGCATTTAATGCAAAAACCATAACCAGGTAGACAACAGCGACTGCCAGGTAACTGCCGATTGGATTGTATGTCGTGGTGGCGGCACGTTTCGCCTTCGCCATCAGGTCCTGCACGGCGATCAGGAATACGACAGCAGTGGATTTAAGCAGTAAGATCGGTTCGTTCGACCAGGATGGGATTGCCAGCCGCAGTGCTTGGGGCAGTATGATGTGCAGGATGGTTTGCCAGCGAGAGAGCCCAATTGCCCTGCCGGCGGTCATCTGCGTGTTTCCAATGGCAAGAATAGCCCCGCGCAGGTATTCCGCCTGGTAAGCGGCACTGTTTAATCCCAATGCCAGGTAGGCAGACAGGGTTTGCGAAAGTGTAATCCCCAGGGATGGGAGACCGTAGTAAATGAGAAAAAGCTGAACAAGCAGGGGGGTGCCGCGGAACAACTCGATGTAACCCGTAGATATCCAGCGCAGGGGTTTGCTGCCGTACACCTTGGCGAGAGCCAATCCCAAGCCTAATAAAAAGCCCATGGCTAAACCGACGGCTGTCAGTTCTAAGGTAACCCCAGCACCAACCAGGAAATCATCAAAAAACCGGATTAAAAGATTGAGCCAATCGCTCATTTATTCCTGTTCCTTTTTCCCATAAAGCTCGGTGATTTTCCAAAGGAATTCCCGGGTACGCTGGAACTTGGGGCGGTTGAAGAGATCATCAGGTGAGCCTTCCTCAACAATACTGCCCTTTTCCATAAACACGATTCGGTCTGCCACTTCACGAGCAAAGCCCATCTCGTGGGTAACCACAAGCATGGTCATGCCTGCTAAGGAAAGTTTGCGCATGACCTCAAGCACCTCGCCGATTAATTCCGGGTCCAATGCAGAGGT
>LGHA01000207.1 GCA_001508595.1 Anaerolineaceae bacterium 46_22
TTGCGGTATTACCAACCAGCGTGAAACAACTGTTGTTTGGGAAAAAGCAACCGGTAAACCGATTCATAACGCGATTGTCTGGCAGGATACACGCACCGATCAAATCTGCAATGAACTTGCCAAAGATGGCGGCCAGGATCGCTTCCGTGAAAAAGTTGGTTTACCACTGGCAACCTATTTCTCAGGCCCGAAAGTCAAATGGATGCTCGATAATGTAGAAGGTGCTCGCGAGAAAGCTGAAAAAGGCGAACTGCTCTTCGGCAACATCGATACCTGGGTTATCTGGAACCTGACTGGCGGCACTAAGGGCGGCGTGCATGTAACTGATGTAACGAACGCTTCCCGCACGATGCTTATGAACCTCGAGACCCTGGACTGGGATCCTGACATGTTAGCAGTTATGGATATCCCACGCTCCATGCTGCCCGCGATCAAGGCATCGAGTGAAGTTTACGGCTACGCAAAGAACAGCGGCCTGGAAGGCATCCCCGTCGCCGGCGACCTGGGCGACCAGCAAGCAGCCCTCTTCGGACAAACCTGCTACGCACCTGGTGAAGCCAAGAATACTTACGGCACAGGCTGCTTCATGCTGCTGAACACCGGCACAGAACCGGTTCAATCAAAGAACGGTTTGTTGACCACTCTCGGTTACAAGATTGGTGATCAGCCCGCTGTTTACGCACTGGAAGGCTCCATTGCCATCACCGGTGCCCTGGTACAATGGCTGCGTGACAACTTGAAGATGATCGAAAAATCATCTGATATTGAAATGCTGGCTCAATCCGTCGAAGATGCTGGTGGTATTTACTTCGTTCCCGCATTCTCCGGTTTGTTCGCCCCTTACTGGAAGAGCGATGCCCGCGGCGCTATCGTTGGGTTAACCCGCTACATCAACGCCGGTCATATCGGCCGCGCTGTACTTGAAGCCACAGCCTATCAGACCCGCGAGGTGCTGGATGCCATGAATAAAGATTCAGGCGTCGATCTAAAAGCCCTCAAGGTTGACGGTGGTATGGTCTTCAATGAGCTCTTAATGCAATTCCAATCTGACATTCTGGGCGTTCCTGTTATTCGACCAACCGTTGCTGAAACGACAGCGCTGGGTGCAGCCTATGCTGCCGGCCTTGCCGTTGGCTTCTGGGAAGAGGTTGAAGACTTACGTGAGAACTGGGGTGTTGATAAGGAATGGAAACCCAAGATGGGTGAGGAAGAACGTGCTAAGCTCTATAAGGGCTGGAAGAAAGCTGTTACCCGCACATTTGATTGGGTCGAAGACTAATCAAACCTTTACGCACAAAGAAGGGGCGACGCTTTTACGTCGCCCCTTATCTATTTATGGTAAGCTTGAATAAATATTTCAACAATTTTGGAGAGAATCTTGAGTAAAAAAAAGAAGGAACAGGCACCAGAAATAAAATTTGAAAGAAAACCCTGGATTGAAAAAACTAAAGGGATGAGAGTAATTATTTTGGCCAGTCTTGGACTGGCTGTCCTGGTTGCATACCAGATCATTCGCGGGTCTGGTAACTGGGGACAGGGTATCCTGTGGGGCTTGATTTTTGGCGGAAGTGTCTTCCTGGTATATTTTGGGATGAATGCCTTTCATAAAATGATGAATAAAAACAAAGACCAGGATTCAGACGAAGAGAAAAAATAAAGCTTATACACAGGTATTTTTTATATATTACTACTCTGTATCAGGGGTATAATTTTGGGGAAAATTTGATAAAACAGGATGTGAAATGGTCAATTTAATATTAGTTTCTCACAGTAAAAAATTAGCTGAAGGCGTTGCTGAAATGGTCAAACAGATGACAGCCTCCGAGTCTGTCAAAATTCTCACCGCAGCAGGCACAGGCGATGATAACCAGGATTTGGGAACCAACGCCCTTGAAATAATGGAAGCCATCGAAGCTGCCTACTCAGAGGACGGTATCCTGATATTGATGGATTTGGGAAGTGCCGTTTTGAGCACGGAGATGGCTTTGAATATGGTTTCTGATGAGATGAAAAGCAATATCAAAGTATGCCCGGCGCCCTTCGTCGAAGGTGCCATTGCAGCTTCTGTTCAGGCGGGACTTGGGTCAGATCTTAATTCTGTTTACAAAGAATCGATGCAATCCCTCAAAATGAAAACAGAACAGCTCTCAGACATAATCGACACCCAGGTTGAAGAACTGGTGGTTGAGGAAGTCATCACAGAGAGCGATAACAACAAAAGAGAGATCACCCTGAC
>LGHA01000208.1 GCA_001508595.1 Anaerolineaceae bacterium 46_22
GGTACGTTTCTGGGTATTTGGTTAGCCCATACTGGATTTGGCTTGCCATTGGCTACATATCTTTTGTTCAACTATATTAGTACATTACCAAGAGAGATATTGGAATCAGCCTACATTGATGGTGCGTCAAACTTTACGATTTTTACAAGGTTGATACTCCCGTTATCCGTACCTGCTCTGGCGTCCTTTGCGATTTTCCAATTCCTTTGGTTATGGAATGATTATCTCGTTGCCCTCGTCTTCCTGGGAGAAAAGAACAAGACTGTCACCATTGCAGTTGCAGAACTTGTGGGTGAAAAAGGACAGGATTGGCATCTGATGACGTCTGCAGCTTTTGTCAGCATGATTCTTCCGTTAACTGTCTTCCTTGCACTGCAACGTTATTTTGTCCGCGGTTTAATGGCTGGCTCTGTAAAAGGTTAATCCGGAAATTTCGTTAAAGAATTAAGATTAAGAGGACCATTTATGAAATTTCATAAATGGTCCTCTTTGTTTTTGAAAGGCGTTTTACAGAGTAGTATTTTATCTCTCCCTGGTTATTCATCTTCAACTATAATTCACAACAGCAAAATGAAAAGTTTTTTGCTAAGCAGACTGAAATTTTTTAAAATTCAATTTTTAAATGGATAAACTGGGTCAACATTCATGCCGCAACGGTCCCAAAGCAAAAATTACCGCTGGAATTTTACTGTAAATTTATTAGATGGCGCGTCCTACTGGTTTGGCAGCAGTTTCATTTCAGCTGCAACAATTTACCCCTTATTTATCAGCAAATTGACATCCTCACTTCTCCCTATCGCACTTGTCAGCGTTGTCATTTCGGCAGGCTGGTTTTTGCCCCAATTGTTTTCCGCAAGGATTACAGAGGCACAATTGCGCGTAAAGAAAATTGCAGTAGGCTGGGGGTTTTTCCTTGAACGACTGCCAATTTTTCTGTTGGTGTTCAGCGGTATATTAGCGCGATCTCATCCTGTCCTGGCGTTAACATTGTTCTTTTTGTGCGTGTTGTGGAATGCAATTGGCGCTGGCGTCGTTCCCCAGCATGGATGGCGTTGGTCGCTAAAATATTTTCAGCTGAAAAACGCGGTTCCTTTATGGGATTGACGATGTTTATCGGTAACGGCATGGGTATTTTTGGCTCTCTGTTAAGTGCCTGGTTATTAAGAAGCTTTGTTTTTCCCAATTCATTCATTATTCACTTTTTAATTGCGGCTACCTTTTTCTTTTTTAGCTGGATTTTTTTAGGATTAACTCGCGAGCCGACTTCTGAAGCAGATATTGTTGAGCAGGATTGGAAAAGCTACCGCAAGGATCTATGGCAGATCTTTTATTCTGACCTAAACTTCCGAAGTTATGTCATAGCTAATGTGATCATTACTTTAGGCGCGATGGGCGGCGGATTTTTTACAATCAGTTCGATCAAGCGATTTAATATTCCAGACTCAACCGTTGGTTTTTATACATTCGCTTTACTATTCGGGCAATCCATTGGCAATTTGATTTTAGGCAAACTGGCTGATAAACATGGGCATAAACAATCCATGGAAATTGGAATTCTTGCAAATTTATTGGCTTTCATTATTGCTGTTGTGATGCCTTCGCCAGAATTTTACTTCATTGTATTTTTTCTTTATGGGATTTACATGAGTACCGGCATTGTTTCAAGCATGCTGGTGGTTTGGGAATTTTGTCCAATCTCTCGGGTACCGACATATGCAGGTCTGTCTAATACGGCAAAAGGGATCACAGGTCTGGTGGCACCTCTGCTAGCATCACTTATTGCAGCCAGAACCAATTAAGATATCTTATTTGGGGCTTGTGTGGTTATCACCCTGGCTGGCTTGGTGCTCTTGAATCGATGGGTACTGGAACCTCGTTGGGTTCCAAACAATGTAGAAAAGAGGGCATCCCAGGAATAAATGCAAAATCAGAAAATTATGAAAGCAGCATCAATAATTATTATTTCGTATATACATAAGTATTTGTATCAATAAGGACGAGTGTTGGCCTGAATAATTTATAATAAAAATTGTCTATCGAACTGCGATTATAATTGGCTTTTTAGATAATCAGGTAAATGAGGAGAGAAAATGGAAGCAATTGTCGAAGAAGTGAAAATTTCAGATCAAAAGAAGAAACAAAGGCGCCGGACCCTATTTGCGCTTTCCTTTGGTTATTTTATTGACAATGGAGAAGGGCAGGCATTATCGGTTTTATTCCCTACTTTGATATTTCTGATAAAGTCTCACGAAAAACCGTCATTCTTTTCGGGACCGGAATATGGGGTTTATGGACAGTCGCTGTCGGTTTTACACAAAACTTTGGGCAGCTGCTAACTATCAGAGCAATTTCTGGTATCGGTTTAGGCTGCCTGATGCCGGCGACCTTTTCGATTATATCTGATACATTTCCACCAAAAGATCGGGGAAAAGCACTGGGTTTGATGGAGGCGACTGGCGTATTTGGTATTATCATCGCCACACTTGGCTTGGGCTTTTTAGCA
Organism: Anaerolineaceae bacterium 46_22; assembly: GCA_001508595.1. Classification (GTDB taxonomy): domain Bacteria; phylum Chloroflexota; class Anaerolineae; order Anaerolineales; family Anaerolineaceae; genus Brevifilum. The sequence continues at coordinate 2,504 of LGHA01000208.1, forward strand.
ACGCCAGATTTGTGGCGTTGGGGTTTTTTCTTATTAGGCGCTTTCAGTGTATTGAGTGGTTTGATGGTCTGGTTTCTGGTGGAAGAACCCGTTCGAGGTGAAGCGGAACCCGAGCTGGCAGGAAAGATCACCCGTGAGGATGCCAAAAAATTTGGTTTGCAGCTTTCTGACCTGCCGAAAGTGTTGAAGATCCCGACGATATAGGTCGCTATCGGGCAGGGTTTGGCGGGATCGATGCCCTGGGTTGTGATGGGATCCTTCTTGATCACCTGGCTTATAAACGATCGGAATATTCCAGCAGAAAATGCGACCATGGTTTTCGCCGGGATTGTGGTAGGGACGGTCATCTCGAACATTGTTGGTGGGTACTTAGGAGATTGGGCAGAACAGGTCAACCCAAGATACGGTAGAACCATCATCGGGCAAATCTCGATTGTCAGCGGCATTCCACTGACATACATTCTATTTACACAAACAGAAAATTGGTCTTTATGGGGGATCATCGCTCTGAGCTTCTTTACGGCTTTAATGATCAGCTGGCCCGGAAAAGGCGCCAAAGAACCAATGATGCAGGGCGTTGTCCCCCCGGAATTGCGCGGCACGGCTTTTTCGATGACAACTTTCATTGAAAGCGGTTTTGCGGCTGTTGCCGGTGTAATTGCCGGGTCATTGGCAGACCGGATAGGTTTAACCCAGGCATTACTCTGGACAGTACCCTTTCCCTGGACCATTTGTGCTGCATTGTTCAGTTTGTTTTATATTACCTATCCTAAGGACTCTGAGAAATTAAGAAATATGATGGCAGAAAGGGCGAAAATCATCAACGGAATGCATGATTAAACCAGGTTTCTCGGAGAAAATCAAAGAGGCGATTAGAACGTCGCCTCTTTTTTATGCTAAGATATCTAATGA
>LGHA01000209.1 GCA_001508595.1 Anaerolineaceae bacterium 46_22
ATTTTTTCCAAACGCTGAACAAGACGTTGGTCAACTCGAAAAGGCATTTGCTGCCTTAATTAGTGCTGGCATTCCATATATTGAAGATGCAGAACTTCTTATCGATCCCTCTGATGAAGAACTTAAGAGAGAAGAAGACAAAGCTAAAGCCGGAAAGGATGAGAAATCTAAGGCATCAGATGATTTAGCAAACATTGACACAGATGACACCATTGGTCTTTATCTAAAAGAAGTCAGTCGCGTACCGCTGCTAACAGCTGTGGAAGAAGTTGAACTTGCTCAGCGGATTGAAAGCGGACGTATGGCAAGAGAAGAATTAGCGCGGGGAAATATCACGACAAGACGGCGAACTGAGCTGCGGCACTTGATAGAAGATGGATGGTCTGCCCGTGAGCACTTGATCACAGCCAACTCAAGGCTTGTTATCAGCGTAGCAAAGAAATACATGGGAAGAGGTGTCCCTTTTCTAGACCTGATCCAGGAAGGCAATATTGGATTAATTCGGGCAACAAAGAAATTTGAATACCGACGGGGCCATAAATTCAGCACCTATGCAACATGGTGGATCAGGCAGGCGGTTACTCGCGCTATAGCAGACCAGGGCAGAACCATTCGCGTGCCTGTTCACATGGGGGACCAAATTAATAAATTGCTGCGAATTCAACATCAGTTAACACAACGCCTGGGACGTGGGCCAACGGTTGAAGAGCTGGCTGAAACTTTAGAAGTGCCGCCCAAAAAAGTGGAAAATATGATCCAGGTCGCCCGTCGTCCGTTATCACTTGAATTGCCGACTGATGATGAGGAAGATTCAATGTTGGGTGATTTCATAGAAGATGACGAAGCACCCCCACCTGACGATACTGCGACTTACAATCTCCTCAAAGAGCATTTAGGTTTGGTATTAGATTCCTTACCGCCAAGAGAAGTCAGGATTTTACAGCTTCGTTATGGTCTTTTAGACGGTCAATCCTACACACTGGAAGAAGTAGGGAGAAAAATGGGGGTAACGCGCGAAAGAGTGCGGCAGATCGAAGCGCAAGCGCTCAGCCGTCTTCGGCACCCATCGATTAAACGTCGCCTCCGTGATTATTTGAACGAGTAAGATAAGTAAACACGAACCGTTCCGATTGAGGAACGGTTTTTTCTTGACCATGATAAAATATCAACGTATCATAACTTATTAGAACGATAATTACTTGCCAATCATGACAAATACGAATGGACCAATCATGGACGATCAATACGATAAAAATAATTCGGAGAAAGCAAATTCTAACTTTGACTCTTCCCAAGATGAAGAACACCATGACGAGTTTTCTGAAATGGACGATCTAGCCCATGAGAATGAACCCAGTGAATCCGAATTTAATTCTTCTGGAAAATGGGTTAAGGAGATTTTAGAGAAAAATAATGGGGAAGATAATGCAGTTCTTGAGGATTTGCACAATCTTCCCGTGAAACAGGGTGATTTGCCGGACTGGATCAATACACTCTCCCAGGCTGGTGGGGACGAACAAATCTCAGATGAGCATATTGAAGAAGAACAAGAAACGCCAGATGCCATTCATTTTAAATCAATGGACGATTCCTGGGATACAGAAGCGGACATAGAAGAAAAAGGATACGAACAATCAGAAGGTTTGGAAGAGAATATTCAGCCAGACGAAGGTTTTGTTGAAATTTCTCAATTTGATCTGGAAGCCTCGGACAATCTTGAAAAGAGCGAAAGTGGACTCAATCAGCAAAGTGAAGAGCAAGAAGAATTGCCAGATTGGCTTGAAGAGATGATCGAAGAACCAGAAAATGAGATATCAGAAAGCATAGAATTAGAGGATGAGATATTCAATCCCGACGAAGCAACAAAGCCTGTCATTATTACATCCATTGAAACTGAAGATGAAATGGAACTTGATTTGGGATCTTATGAAGCGGCACCTGTGACAACCGATCTAACCATGGAAGAGATGGAAGTACAAATCACTGAAGAAGTACTCTCCGAAAAGGAATTTGGCGAAGAAGCGTTTATTGGTGATGAATCTGCAGAACAACTACCAATAGCGGAAGATGAAATTTCTCCAATCGAAATGCCGTCTGAAGAAGAAATCTTATTTGAACAAATACCGTCCTTGGAAATCGAAAATGTGGAAGAGTTTGATGCTGATGAGGGTGATTGGCATGAGGAGGATCTTCTATCTCCAGAATTACCGAAATCCTTGAAATTTGCA
>LGHA01000210.1 GCA_001508595.1 Anaerolineaceae bacterium 46_22
GCCTGGGAAAGGCGTTACAACCTGCTGGAACCAGAACGACTCGATAATAATTACCGGCTGTATTCAGAAAGGGATATCGAGGTCATTCGCTGGATCACAAACCGCCTGGATGACGGCCTCTCAATCAGTAATGCTGTTCTCGAGTACAAAAACCTGCGAAAAAATGGACTGTGGCCTGATGCACTTCCCTCAGTATTACCCCCCGAACCATCCAAAAAACCCGGATACTCCACAGAGGTCTACGCGAAAAAATTATTTACCGCCCTGACCACCCGGAATGAAGCTGAAGCAAAAGGCATCATCGATTCCATTCAGAGCATGTTCGATTTGAAAGTGATCTTTTTTGAGATCTTTTCACCCTGTCTCTATGAAATCGGTGAAGCTTGGTACCGGGGCGAGATCCGCATTGCCACAGAACATTACGCTTCTGCCTATATCCGTGGCATATTGCTGAACTTACTGCAAGCCTTCCCAATCTACAGCGCTGCTCCAACCCTCCTGGTCGGCTGCGGACCAGAAGAATTCCACGAGATCGCCTCACTAATGCTGGCTGTTCTCCTTCGCCGTGAAGGGTACCAGGTCGAGTTTTTAGGCCAGGATTTGCCCGTTGATGATCTGGTATTTTATGCAGAAGATACCGGTGCAGATATGATCATTTTATCTATCAGCTCCGACTTAAGCGCACGTCCGCTTTATAAAATGCAAGCAATGCTGGACAAACTGCCAAAAAAACCTGAACTCGGTTTCGGCGGGCGTTATTTCAATGCAAACATTGAAGCGCGGGATAAAATGGGGGGAATTTTTCTTGGGGAAAGTTTAGATGATGCCATCCAAAACGTGCATGACATCCTGGACTGAGTTCAACTTCCTGTTTTTATTTTCTTAATGAATTAGAGGGGAAATCAGCGATTGCGCCTGACGATTGCGTCGGTCATTCGAGCAACCCGTGTCATGGTCCTGACGTCATGCACCCGGAGGATATCCGCACCCCGGTCTATCGCCAGGGCAACTGCTGCAGCGGTGCCCTCAACGCGTTCATCAGGTGGAAGCTCAAGGGTATATCCGATAAAAGATTTGCGAGACGGTCCAACCAGCAAGGGATAACCCAGGGCTTTAACCTGGTCCAGGCGGTCCATGAGTTCTAGATTCTGAGAGACAGTTTTTCCAAAACCAATTCCCGGATCGAGGATAATGCAATCATCCTCAATGCCATTTTGGTGCGCCAGGTGCACGCTTTCCATCAAATCATCACAAATATCCCCGATTAAATCATCATAATCCGTTCCCACATATCGCCCCCCAAGCTGCGCTTCAATTTCCGGTGAACCAGCTTTTGATCGATTATGCATCAGGATCACCGGTACACGGTAAGCCCCAACAACCGCCCCCATTTCCGGGTCTGCCCGAAGCCCCCAAACATCATTCACCCAATCTGCACCTGCAGTTAATGCTTCTCGTGCAACCGATGCCTTGTAGGTGTCCACAGAGACCAAAGCATCCGGGTGAGCCTTTTTGATTTCCGCAATCACCGGAACCACCCGACTGATCTCTTCCTCAGCGCTGACACGCGCCGCACCGGGCCGCGTGCTCTCACCCCCAACATCCAGGATGTCCGCACCCTCTTGTAAAAATTTCCTTGCCTGTTTCACAGCTGCACCTATGACGTTTTTGGCATCCAGGAGACCGTCCCCAGAAAAACTATCCGGCGTAACATTGATGATCCCCATAACATACGTTCGGTTTCCCCATGCAAGACCCCTGCAATTCTTTAATCTCATGATGCACCTCAATCTTCGGTGTTTGACGACAGAGCTGCCTGTGCTTCTGCCAGGATTTCAACCCGATCAATCGCACCTCCCAGGCTGTACAATGTCAAATTAAAAACTGCCTGTTCCCCGGCCGACAATGCTCTTTCATCCCCCCATCGCCTCGTTGCAACCACATGCCCATCCAGGTCAAAGGCTGTGGCATTAATCCATAAATACCGCGCATCTGTGCCATCTTCGGGGATTACCGCTGTACCGCTTATGTCGGCACGACCGCCATCGTCACTTACAGCAACCACTTGATCAATGAGTTCTACGTCTAAATAACGCTTGTCATCGGGCATCACAGGTAATAAAAAATCAACTTCAGCAGACACTGAAAATTCTTCAGGGATGGGTCCCTCAAAATAAACCACCAGGGGCAGGGATGCGCCTGCTGGCAGTAAGTTCAGGG
>LGHA01000036.1 GCA_001508595.1 Anaerolineaceae bacterium 46_22
GCTGTTTTGAATCGAGATGACCCGCGCGTCAGGGAATTGTTCCCCGAAGTCAAAGGCAGGCAAATCACCTTTGGATTGAATCCACCCTACAATAAACAGGATTCAACTTATTACAAACGGGGAAAACTTTACCTTCAAGCATCAGGACAGGTCGCTAAGGTCATAAAAGCAGAACTGATCAACCTTCGCGGCACGCATAATCTGTATAACACACTGGCAGCCGTCGCTATTTCTGCTGCTGCCAGGTTTTCCCTTGCGGCAATTTACGGCGGCATTGTTGCCTTCCAGGGCGTGCCGCACCGCCTCGAATTTGTGCGAGATTGGGGCGGCGCAGCCTGGTACAACGACTCCATAGCGACTTCACCAGAACGTGCCATTGCAGCCTTAGATTCCTTTGATGAGCCGATCGTTTTACTGGCAGGCGGTCGTGACAAAGACCTGCCCTGGGAAACATTTGGAGAACGGATACAACAGAAGGTGGATCATCTTGTGCTGTTCGGTGAAGTGGCTGACCTTGTTGCAAAAGCTGTTGGTGATGTCCAACCTGGCGCAAGGCCTTTCACAATTGATCGTTGTGAAGGACTCGAACAGGCAGTAAAGAAGGCTGCTGAACTGGTTGAACCCGGTGATGTTGTGCTTTTGTCTCCGGGTGGTACAAGTTTTGATGAATTCAGTGATTTTGAAGAACGTGGAAAGCGATTTAGACAATGGGTGAAGGAACTTACGTAAGCAACAAAACCAGGACGAATAAAAACCAAACCCTTCGGCTGCCATTCGACGTGCCAATGCTGCTGGTTGTGGTGGTCTTACTGGTGTTTGGCTTGTTGATGGTTTATTCAGCCAGCTGGGACTTTTCTTTACTGATGGGAAGAGAAGCAACCTATCTCTTTGGAAGGCAGGTTTTGTGGGTTTTACTCGGCATCGGATCTGCTGTTATTGCAAGTTTTATCAATTATCACTTCTATGAACGAGTTCTCCCCTTTGTGGGGTTGGGAACCCTCATTCTATTGTTTGCCGTTTTGATCGTAAACGACCCGGGTAGTGGCGAAGGTACCCGTATGCTTCTGGGCGGTTCAATCCAGCCATCTGAAATGGCAAAAGCTGTCATTATTATTTATTTATCTTTCTGGCTCTATAATCGCAAGGATTCTCTTAACGACGTACAAATCGCATTTATCCCCCTCATTCTTATTCTGGGTGTGACCTTCAGCTTAATCATGCTGCAGCCAGACCTGAGCGCAGCGATTACAGTGCTGATGATGGGCGTATTGCTGTTCTTCCTCGCAGGCGGGGATTGGAAGGTGATCTTACTGGTGGTAATCCTTGTCCTTCTGGTCGGTATTCCTTTGATGTACGTCTACCCAACAGGACGAGATAGAATCACATCTTATTTGACCAGCTTCAACAATCCCCTCGAAAGCAGCTATCATATTCAACGCTCATTAGAGGCTGTGGTCAAAGGCGGTTGGTTTGGTGTGGGAATTGGGCAGGCAGATACAAAATTTACAGGATTGCCGCTGGCGCCCACAGACAGCATCTTTGCAGTGATTGCTGAAGAAACCGGTATCATGGGCGGCTTCATCTTGGTCGTTTTATACTCTGTGCTGATTTGGCGAGGTTTTGTGATCGCAAAAAAAGCATCGGATCAGCTTGGCTCTTTGATGGCTTTTGGCCTGACAACTTGGATCGGCATTGAAGCTTTAATGAACATGGCTGTGATTGTGGGACTGATTCCCTTCACAGGGAATGCTTTGCCCCTGATCAGTGCCGGCGGTTCCAACATGCTGGTTACTTTAACGTCTATCGGCATCATTATGAATATTTCACGAACATCCATGATGCATAAAGCATCGGAAAGGAGCCCACATAGTGCGGTTGTTGATCTGCGCAGGCGGGACGGGCGGGGGCGTGTATCCCGCCGTAACCGTTCTTGAAACGCTTAATCTTGAAAAAGATTCGATTTTGTGGGTCGGCGGCCGTGGTGGTATGGAGGAAGAATTGGTAACACGACGAAAAATCCCTTTTAAATCAATACCAGCAGCAGGTGTTCATGGTGTTGGCTTGTGGAAACTGCCAGGTAATATTTGGCAGCTCCTCAAGGGTGTTTTTGAATCCCGGCGTATCTTGAGAAGTTTTAAACCCGATGCCCTCTTCTTCACCGGTGGATTTGTTGCGTTTCCAATGGCAGTTGCTGCGGCTGGCACCCCTTCCTTGCTCTATGTGCCGGATATTGAACCGGGTTTAGCCTTGAAAGCATTATCACGTTTTGCAAGCAAAATTGCCTTGACCACAGAAATTTCAAAAGCCTTTTTCCCCAATAATTCTAAAGTAGCTGTCACAGGCTACCCAGTCCGACCGGGTTTGGAAAAGTGGTCACGTGAGGACGCATTAGCCTATTTCGATTTCAGTCCATCAATCCCGACACTGGCAATCGCAGGTGGAAGTAAAGGCGCACGATCGATCAATATGGCTGTGCTTAAAATCCTTCCGCAGTTACTGGAAAAAATGCAAATCGTTCACCTTACAGGGCACCTGGATTGGGAAGTGGTGGATCAGGCTGCGAAACAATTACCTGAAGACCTCTCAAAACGGTATCAAGCCTTCCCATACCTGCACGAAATGGGCGCTGCTTTAGGTGCAGCAGATTTGATCCTTTCCAGGGCTGGTGCATCAATTTTAGGAGAGTATCCATTATTTGGATTGCCTGCCATATTGGTCCCCTACCCTTATGCATGGCGCTATCAGAAAGTAAATGCCAGCTATCTTTCAGACCGTGGTGCAGCAGAGATTCTTGAAGACGAAAAACTCCAGGAGAAATTATACGATCGCATCGTTGACTTAATATTTGACCAAAAAGCACTTTCGAATATGAGAAAAGCGATGAAGTCTTTAGCAGAACCCGACGCTGCCGAAAAAATTGCACAGATGATCAACGACCTGGCTGAAACAGAAAACGGAGGTATGAGGTCGTGATAAGCCTACAAGTTCTTTTTTGGATGTATGTTGTGCTTTTTGCCCTGATTGGTGCAATGCGTGGTTGGGCAAAAGAGATCCTCGTTTCTGCAGGTGTGGTCGTTGCTCTCTTTGTCGTGACGGTTATTGAGAATTATATCCCGATCATTAGCGAATCCCTCACACCGCAATCCACTTTTTGGGTTCGAATCGGCGTTCTGGGAATATTGACCTTTTTTGGCTACCAGGGTCCCAACCTCCGCCGGTTAATTGAAAGCGGCAGGTTTGTCCGCGATAGATTTGAGGACGTCCTCTTGGGCGGATTCCTGGGTGCTGTCAATGGCTACCTGATCTTTGGGTCAGCATGGTTCTTCTTACATCAAGCTGGATATCCCTTCGATTGGATTTCTGCGCCAGACCCGATTACCGAGGCTGGCCAAAAAGCCATGCAAATTATCAAGTTCCTTCCGCCGCAGTGGCTTGAAGGACCTATTATCTACATCGCTGTTGCGATTGCATTTGTGTTTATTTTGGTGGTGTTTATCTGATGAAACATGTTCACTTTATCGGGATTGGCGGCACAGGTCTATCTGCTATCGCCCGGGTCCTGCTTGAAAAAGGGTACACCGTAAGCGGCTCTGACCGTGAGGCGTCACCCTTGTTCAATGCAATCACTGCGGCAGGTGCCCGGACTTATTTAGGTCATTCTCCCGAACAAATCGCTGGTGCGGACCTGGTGGTCCGCTCTTCAGCCATTCCCGATGATAATCCAGAAGTCATCGCTGCCAGGGCTCAGGGGATCCAGGTGCTCAAGCGCGCAGATTTCCTTGAAGAACTCACCGGCGATAAAGAAACCATCGCTGTCGCAGGCAGCCATGGCAAAACTACAACAACAGCAATGTTGATCTGGATTTTAGAAGCTTTAGGGACCGATCCCAGTTTCATTGCTGGCGGGATGATCAATCAGCTCGGATGCAATGCCCGTGCAGGCGCTGGTACTTTTTTTGCGATCGAAGCAGATGAATATGACTATATGTTCCTGGGGCTTTCGCCTAAGATTGCCATTATCACCAACATAGAACATGATCACCCTGATTGTTTTCCAACCGAAGGTGATTACCTGGATGCCTTTAGAGCCTTTCTGGGACGAGTTCGACCAGATGGTCTCGCTTTATTGTGTCTGGATGACCCCCAATCCCGCACATTGTTTGAGAAAATGCAAGAAAGTCAAATTCAATTAATAAGCTATGGGACATCTCCTAATGCTGATTATTATGCTCATGACATTAGAGCTTTTGAAGACGTAACGAAATTTATACTTACGAATAAAAAGAATGGAGGCTTAACGGAGACCCTTGGCACCATCAAACTCAGTGTTCCGGGACATCATAACGTCCTGAATGCAACCGCAGCACTGAGTGCTATCCACCAGTTAGGGATGCCCATCAATGAAGCAATATTAGCGCTCAATGATTTTCAAGGAACTGGAAGGCGATTTGAAATTCTTGGAAACATCGAAGGCAGGGTCATTATTGACGACTATGGACACCACCCAACACAGATTGCTGCAACGCTTGAAGCAGCCCGTGAACGATACCCCCATCATCGCATCCTGGCTGTCTGGCAACCTCATACATACTCAAGGACGCAGTTGCTTGAAGAAGAATATATTCGAGCACTAAGCCAGGCAGACAAAATCATTGTACTAAAAATATATGCTGCTAGAGAAAAAAACGAAGGTTACACTGCAGAAAAAATTGCGCAATCGATCATAAACGTTGAAGCACACTACATTCCAAACATGGAAGATGCAACAAACTTTCTGCTCGCTGAATTAAACCCGAATGACCTGGTCATCGTATTTTCAGCTGGTGATGCCACAAAGATAAGCAGGGATGTTCTAAGGGAATTGCAACTCCGTTTTTCAAAGGAACAGGATCGACCATGACATCAATACCCATGAAAGATCTCATAGAGACATTTGGCTCAAAACTGCATGAAAATATCCTCATGGCCAATTTCACAACAGCACATGTTGGCGGTCCTGTTCCTGCCTTAATTTCAATCCAGAGCATTGATGATTTGATAAAGGCGTCAGAGATGCTTTGGGAGCGGGAAATCCCCTTCATCATTTTGGGGAGCGGCTCTAATATTTTGGTCAGCGATCAGGGGCTTGATTGCATTATCTTGCATAATCGGGCGCATAATATCAAGATCAACACAAAATCAGACCCACCCTCAATCGAGGCGGAATCCGGTGCCATCCTCGGTACCGTTGCCAGGCAGTCAGCCTTGCGCGGCTTGAGCGGCATGGAGTGGGCAGCACCGGTTCCCGGCACAGTTGGGGGCGCTGTCTATGGCAACGCAGGCGCCCATGGAAGCGATACGGCTGCCAGTTTGAAAATGGCAAAAATCTTGCACAAAGATAAAGGCATAGAAGATTGGCCAGTCGAAAAACTGGCATACGAGTACCGCAGCAGCATTCTCAAAAGAGAACGAATGCCTGTTGTTGTACTATCTGCGATTTTAAATGCTGCGGTTTCAAGCAAGGAAGAAGCCTGGGAAAGGATAATGACCTATCAAGCACACCGCAAAGAGACGCAACCACCAGGGGCGTCAATGGGTTCCATGTTCAAGAATCCTCCTGGTGATTATGCCGGCCGGTTGATCGAATCTGCAGGACTGAAGGGACGCCGTATTGGACGTGCAATGATCAGTCCCGTCCATGCAAACTTTATTATCAATCTTGACGGCGCTTCTGCAAAGGATATCTGGCGACTGATGAATCTTGCACAAGAAACAGTCCATGAAAAATTCGGGGTCAAACTTGAACCTGAAATCGAACTTATAGGTGAATTTAAGTGATGGAAAGTAAATTAAAACTCGGCATTATCTACGGTGGTCGTTCTGGTGAGCATGAAGTCTCACTGATGTCGGCGCGTTCCGTTTTATCGGTCATTGATCATAATAAATTTGATGTCGTTGAAATTGGCATCACCCGGCAGGGGCAGTGGCTGATTGGTAAAGATCTGTGGCATAAATTGAAGTCTGAAGATTACGACAGCCTTCAAGAAGCGATCTTCCTGCCAAGCCCACAAAAACCAGGTATTTACGTCCGGGAAGATGACCGCATGTCGCTTTACTCGCCGTTGGATGTGGTGTTTCCTGTGATGCACGGCACCTACAGTGAAGACGGCACTTTGCAAGGTTTATTTGAACTTGCAGATGTTGCTTATGTTGGAGCCGGGGTTTTAGGTTCAGCAGCCTGTATGGATAAGGGCTTATTTAAAGACATCATGATCGCCAATGACCTCCCCACCTTACCTTACAGGGTGTTTAACCGTTACATGATTGAACAGGATATGGAAACCTGTCTGCAAATGGCTGAAACCATTGGAGACTATCCGTTGTTCACCAAACCTGCAAATTTAGGTTCCTCCGTTGGTATCAGTAAGTGCAATAATCGCAGTGACCTGATGGAAGGATTGATGTTTGCATCGCAATATGATCGACGTATTGTTGTTGAAAAGGGCGTTGAAAAAGCACGCGAAATTGAGGTCGGCGTCCTTGGCAACGAATACCCGACAGCGTCCATCCCAGGAGAAGTTATCCCGAAAGACATCTTCTACACATACAGAGAGAAGTACATCAGTGATACAGCGGAATTGTTGATCCCGGCAAATATTTCAGATGAGATGGCAACCCGTGTGCAAATGCTGGCACTTAAAGCCTACAAAGCAGCGGATTGTGCGGGGATGGGTAGAGTGGACTTCCTGATTGATCCGGAAACAGATGAACTGTTTCTCAACGAAATTAACACCATCCCTGGGTTTACAAAGATCAGCATGTATCCCAAACTTTGGGAAGCGTCTGATATTCCCTATCCGCAATTAATTGAAAAATTGATCGACCTGGCACTGGAGCGAAAAGCCCAGCGCGATTTAACAGAAAGAGAGTTCAGAAGTTAACATGGCAAAACGCCAACGTGAAGATGAAAGCAGGTTCGAAAAGATTCGAGCCTACCGGCAAACAAGCCGAAAGAATACACCGCAATCACCCTATGTGAGCAGTGCCACGCGCAAACAAACCAAGCGTAAGGTGCCTGTTACGAGGCGCACCATGCCAAGCGCCCCTATGGTAAAACGCCAGGGACGAAAGGTTAACGTGCCCCTGCGAACAAAAGGTGCAGAGCTGCAGCTGCCAGCATTCCCACAGCTTCAGTTGGGATGGCGCTTCATTTCGGGTGCGATCTTCTTCCTTTCACTGGCTGTTGTGTTTAGCTTCACAAGCCTCGACGCGTTTGAAATTTCTACAATCAATCTTAAAGGCAGTCATAGGTTAGGCGCAGAAGCCATTCTTTCCCAGGTTGACCTGGTTGGCAAAGCCATTATCAGCATCAAGCCTGAAGACATAATACAGGAAATTACAGAGAGCTTCCCGAGCGTGAAATCCGTGAAGGTCTCTGCAGGTTTGCCCGCATCCGTCAACATCCAGGTTGTGGAACGAGACCCGATCATCCTCTGGCAATCTGAGGAAATGCCCCTGTGGATTGATGCAGAGGGTGTCACATTCCCGGTCAGGGGAGAGGCTGAAACAATCTTAACCGTTGTAGCCAATGGAAACCCACCTGAAATTGTAAAAACCGAAACGGAAGAAACCACAGAAGAAGATGAGAAAATTTCAAGCCTTCTTATACCAAATTACCCAAAAACCACCCTTGAATTCATTCACGGCATGCTTGCCCTGAGCGAATACCTGCCTGAAGACACCTACTTGCAGTACGACCCCCAATTTGGATTGGGCTGGCAGGATCCAAGGGGTTGGCTGGTTTACTTTGGAAGTAATACTTCAGAAATAGACATAAAACTTGCAGAATACGAAACAATCATCTCAACATTGCAGGCTGAGAACCGCCAACCTGCTTTAATCAGTCTGGAATTTCTGCATTCACCTTTTTATCGAATGGAGCCGTAAGTATGGAAGAGCCAATTATTGTCGGAATCGACATCGGAACCAGTAAAATATGCACCTTGGTTGCCAGAGTTGAAGAGGGCAGCAACTTACGTATCCTTGGGGTGGGAATCGAGCCTTCTCAGGGGTTACGAAAGGGAACGGTTGTCGATCTCAACGCATCAGCCTCTGCTGTATCCCGCTCAGTCGAAAAAGCAGAGCGAACATCGGGTTTTGAGATCAATGCAGCTTTGGTCAGCCTGGCGGGGTCGCATGTCTCGTCCATCAACAGCCGGGGTGTGGTTGGCATCACCGGCGGCATTGTGGACCACGAAGACATTGACCGTGCCCTTGACGCTGCACAGGCAGTTGCCATCCCCCACAATCGAGAAATTATCCATGTTATTCAAAGAGGTTTTATTATTGACGGTCAGGATGGCATTCGTACACCTAACGGCATGCACGGTTTCCGTCTGGAAGTAGAAGCACATATCATCACAGCTTCTTCTTCAACGGTTGAGAACCTGCGTCAATGCGTCGGAGCTTCCGGAATCGAAGTCTCACAATTTGTCCTCAACCCTCTTGCATCCGGAGAGATTGTCCTTTCAGAAACCGAACGACAGATGGGTGTTGCTGTTGTTGATATTGGCGGCGGGACAACGGACATGGCAATTTATATCGACGGCGATGTCTGGCATACCATGGTCCTGCCCGTAGGCGGCAACCTGGTCACTTCAGATATTGCCCATGGTCTGCGCTTGCCAATCTCACAGGCGGAGGAGATCAAACTCAAATTCGGTCATGCACAACAATCAGCAGTCAGCTCTGAAGAGCAATTTACGGTGAGAAGCTTTGGCGGAGATGCACCAACCCGCATTAACCGCTCAGAATTGGCTAACATCATTGAAGCTCGCATGGAAGAGATTTTCTACCTCGTGCTGCAGGAAATTCGCCGATCAGGATATGATGGTCTGCTGCCAGCTGGCGTCGTGCTCACAGGCGGGTCGAGTTTAATGCCCGGCTGCCGTCAACTGGCATCCCAGGTGATGGGTTTGCCTGCACGGATTGCCAAGCCTCAGAACATGGTCGGTCTGACAGACCAGCTTGATTCTCCGGCTTATGCAACCAGCGTTGGATTGCTCGAGTGGGCATTGCTAATGAGCGAGGCTGATCAGTATATTGAACGGCGTGGGCCAAAAACATCCACTGATTGGACGGAAAAATTAAGGGATTTACTCAGGCGCTTATTGCCATGAGTTAATTTGAAATAAACATTTTATCAATCTTTAGCATCAAGAACAGGAGTCAAACAATGGAAAAGAATTTCAACCCAGAATCATTTGCACGAATTAAAGTCGTTGGTGTGGGCGGCGGCGGCTGCAATGCCGTCAACAGGATGATCGATGAAGGTCTGACCGGCATCGAATTCATCTCCGTAAATACCGATGCACAGGCTTTGCAATTTTCAAAAGCAAAAGTCCGTGTGCGGATCGGTGAAAAATCAACACGAGGCTTGGGCGCAGGCGGCGACCCCCGTATCGGTCGCGTCGCAGCTGAAGAATCTGCTGAAGAATTGTACGAGGTGCTCAAGGGCAGTGATATGGTCTTTGTCACCGCAGGTCTTGGCGGCGGCACCGGCACAGGGGCAGCACCCATCATTGCTCAAATTGCCAAGGAAAT
>LGHA01000037.1 GCA_001508595.1 Anaerolineaceae bacterium 46_22
CAGGTATGACGTGGCTGTCCTCATCTTTCACGTCTTCCCCTTCAAGCGGCGCTGGGACTTGGGGACCTTGAATCTGGACATTGCCTTCCCCTGGAAGAATTTGCGCCAAATCCATTCTGAAGGACTGCGGTGCCTGGTTTAACAACCTGCGGCGCAATTGATCAAGCGATGGATAACCGCCTGTAAATATTGCATCCTCAGTCCATGTCTCTGGCGGGGAATCCGTTGTGAAGAAATAACTTCCCCGACCAATCTCTGCCTGGTAATAGCGAATGTTGGGCGATCGGCTAAATCCCAATCCCCGGTCTGACCGACTTGAGTCATAAAAATGCGCAAGCCCCTGCTGATTCAAAACAAAGGCATGGGTGAAACCGCTTTGAGCAATGTAAAGAACCCTGCGGTGGATTGCAGCAAGGTTTATCGCGGCAGCGGTTGGTCCTGCATTCCTCCCAGACTTTAAGTTCTTTTCCATCAATGTCAGGTTCAGGGTTTCAATCAGGGTCCGCATCGCGGATGTCACGGAACCGCCGGTCTTAAAAAAGGACTGAATCAAATTGTCCAACCAGGATTTTTGGATCTCTGAAGCAGTTTGATCATCGCCCCTGAATGATAAAGACAAAATCAGCATGTCTTCAGAGCGGCTGCGAGAAGCGCGTCGGGGCGGTGCTGAGGCAGTAAATCCCAAAGACACGAATTCTTGCTGCCCTTGATCCAATTTTAGAGGTAGCAGTTTTAAATCATACATGGTCACCTGGCCATTTTTTTGATAGGGTCTACAACTTCATTATACACACTCTCACGCTAAGGTATAATCTTTTTCATGGAATTTAAACGATACAATACATTCGAAGAACTGGTAAATTATAAACAGGACTGGAACGCCCTCTTATCACAAAGTGCAAGTCATGTACCATTCCTGACTTATGAGTATTTAAAGACCTGGTGGGAAACTCGCGGCGGTGGTGAATGGCCGCAAGACAGTCAGCTGGTTTTGGTGGCTGCATTCCAGGAAGATCATTTGGTGGGCATCGCGCCACTTTTTCATTCAAATAACATCCTCGACAAACCCGCTTTAATGTTTGTCGGCGCAATCGAGGTTTCTGATTTTTTGGATTTTATTGTAACACCGGAGGATTTACCTGCATTCACCCGTGGACTGATTGACTTTCTTTTAAATGAAGACATACCCCATTGGGAACTTCTTGACCTTTATAACCTCCTGGCAGAGTCACCCACATTAAGTGTACTAAAATCAGAAGCCGAAAAGCGGGGTTGGGAACATCAAGAGATCCACCTCCAGCCTTCGCCATATATTCCCCTGCCGGGTAACTTTGAAGCCTACCTTGCACAAATTGACAAAAAACAACGCCATGAAATTCGTCGAAAACTTCGCAATGTGGATCAAAGCCTGGCGGAGCCTGGCCTGTACTTTACAGAAGATGAAGAGAATCTCGAAGCAGATGTTCAGGCTTTCATTGATATGATGGCACAGGACCCAAACAAACGAGATTTTCTATCCGACGCCATGTGCCAGCATATCCACAACACTGCCCGCATTGCTTTTAAACAGGGCTGGCTGCAGCTGGCATTTTTCACCCTGGATGGCGAGAAAGCTGCGGCAAACCTCTCTTTTAATTTCAATGATCGTCTCTGGCTGTACAACTCCGGTTGGGAGTGGGAGTACCGCGATTATTCTCCAGGGTGGGTGCTGCTGGCATACCTGGTCGAATGGGCTGCCGAAAACAGCATCCAGGAATTCGACTTCATGCGCGGCGACGAACCCTATAAGTATAAATTCGGCGGTATTGACCGCCATGTGTACAGAGTGACGCTAACCCCGTGATGCTGAATAGTGATTGGTAAATGGTAAAACGGTTTATAGAATTTCAACGCAAGCTTCTTTAATTAGACCAAAATAATCGAAAGATCTTTGACCATTATCAGCTAGCAGCTATCACCTATCAGCTATCAATTGCCGACTATTCACCACTCACTACTCACCACTCACAATCATCCCCCATTTCTAACAAATCTTTTATATTTAATCCACTAAATTTTTCTTGACGCTAATTTTTGCCCATGGTAACATTAAGTTTGTGCTGTTTTAGCACTCTCGCCTTGAGAGTGCTAAAATTGTAACTGAGGCAATTTATGCAACTGACTGATCGACAAAAACTAATCTTAACCCTGATCATCCACGAACACATCCGCACGGCGCAGCCTGTCGGCTCAAAATCACTTGTGGAAAAATACAATCTTGCGATGAGTTCGGCGACTGTTCGTAACGAAATGTCCGTGCTGACTGATTATGAACTGCTGCGACAGCCTCATACATCCGCGGGCCGTGTCCCAACAGAGGAAGGATACCGCTTCTTTGTTGGCAACCTGGTTCAGCAAAGCGGGCTCCCCACAAACACACGCCGCACGATCACACACCAGTTTTATCAATCGCGCCAGGATATTGAACAATGGCTCAGGCTGGCAGCCTCAGTTCTTGCCAACCAATCACAAGCAGCTTCTTTGGTGACAGCCCCCCATGCAGAGAAAGCCATCTTCAAACATTTAGAGTTGATTGCCACCCGGGGCCGGCAAGTATTGATGGTACTGGTTCTAATGGGCGGTGAAATTCGACAGCAATTCATTTCCTTAAGCGAACCAGTTTCACAGGAAAGGCTTTCTGTAATTGCAGCGCAAATCTCGAACATGTGCGTCCGTTGTGATGTCGAAAAGATTTCCCGGATGCGCACACAAACGGATGCCCTGGGTAAGGATATCCTGGATATTCTTATTGCTGAAATGACATTGATTGAAGAGTCCACAACCGGTGAAATTTACCTGGATGGTATGACCAATGTCCTCTCAGAGCCAGAATTTGCTGAGTCAGATGAAGCACGCCAGGCACTGCATATTTTAGAAGAACGTTCTTTGTTGGAAAACTTGCTGGCAAGCACAGTAATGAACATAGACGTGGGCGGCATCCAGGTTTTGATCGGCGGCGAAGGCACCTGGCAGGAATTGCGCCAGTGCTCAATCGTCCTTGCCCGGTATGGCGACCCGGACACACTGACCGGGTCCATCGGCGTCCTTGGACCTATCCGGATGCCATACGACCGAACAATCTCTACCGTGCGTTTTGTCGCGAATGTCCTCAGTGATTTGGTAACCGAAACCCTGGCAGTTTAATAAGGAATCATATAATACAACGTCATCATTGATATGGAGAAATTTATGGATAAAGATAAACAAAGAAAATCAAAAAATAACGAGGAAGAACAAAAAAAGGATCAGCAAGACAGCAGCCCTTCGAAAGAGGAAAACAGCGCGGAGGAAAAACAAACCATGGTCGCGCTGACTTTTGATGAATATGATGCCCTGGAAAAGGAAATCGAAAATCTCCAGGAGCAAATCGAAGAGAATAAGGACGGCTGGCTCCGAACACGTGCAGACTTTGATAATTACAAAAAACGAGTTCAGCGAGATGCTGCTCGATCTTACCAGGATTCCATGACAAGCATCGTTAAGGTATTTCTGAGCGCTGTCGATGACCTTGAACGCGCGCTAAAAAACGAACCTCAGGGAAAAGATTTAGACAGTTGGGTTAACGGCATTGAATTAATTCACCAAAAACTGATCACCCAGATGAAAAATTTAGGTGTTGAACCCCTGGAGGTCAACCCTGGTGATGAATTCGACCCAAATATCCACGAAGCTATTACGCAAGAAGAACATGAAGAATTCAAAGAAGGCCAGATCATCGATGTTGTCCAACAAGGCTATCGTATCTCTGACCGCATTATTCGCCCCGCTATGGTGCGGGTCGCACGATAATTTACAGGAGGCATAAAAATGGGAAAAATCATAGGTATCGATCTCGGAACAACCAACTCCGTCGCTGCAGTGATGGTCGCTGGCGAACCCGTTGTCATTCCATCCGCAGAAGGTGAACGTCTTGTTCCTTCTGTTGTTGCAGTCAATAAGAATGGTGAGCGCCTTGTAGGGCGTGTTGCTCGCAACCAGGCAATCACCAATCCTGAAAACACCATCTTCTCAATCAAACGCTTCATGGGGCGAAAATATGACGACCCGGAAGTCCAGCGTGCGATGAAACTGGTGCCCTACCAGGTTGCAAAAGCCCCCAATGGTGACCTGCGTGTCAAATTGGCTGGCAAAGAATATTCTCCGCCAGAAATTTCTGCAATGATCCTTTCAAAAATAAAACGTGATGCAGAAGCTTACCTGGGTGAACCGGTGACACAAGCAGTCATTACTGTCCCTGCTTACTTCAATGATGCCCAGCGTAATGCAACCAAGGATGCTGGCAAAATTGCCGGCCTGGAAGTGCTGCGGATCATCAATGAGCCAACCGCATCTTCACTGGCTTATGGACTGGACAAAAAGAAAAACGAAGTGATTGCAGTCTATGACCTGGGCGGCGGTACTTTCGATATCTCCATCCTGGATGTTGGCGAAGGCGTGTTCCAGGTACGATCCACCAGCGGTGATACTTTCCTGGGTGGGGACGACTTTGATCAACGTATCATCGACTACATCGCAGATGAATTCAAGCGATCTAACGGTATTGATTTGCGCAACGACCGCCAATCCCTGCAGCGTTTAAAGGAGGCAGCAGAGAAAGCCAAAATTGAACTATCCTCAACCATGCAGGCTGAGATCAATCTGCCCTATATCACAGCAGATTCCTCAGGTCCGAAGCACCTGGTGATGACCTTAACCCGTGCCAAACTCGAGCAGCTCACCGAGGATTTGGTGGAGCGCAGTCTGACCCCCGTCAAACAGGCTATCAACGATGCCAACCTTTCAAAGAATGAAATTGACGAGGTTGTGCTTGTAGGTGGTATGACCCGCATGCCTAAGATTCAATCTGAGGTTGAAAAATTATTCAACAAAGAGCCCCACAAAGGTGTCAACCCGGATGAGGTCGTCGGCATAGGTGCAGCCATTCAAGCCGGCGTTTTGGGCGGCGAAGTTAAAGATATCCTCTTATTGGATGTCACCCCCCTGACCCTTTCAGTTGAAACCCTGGGCGGTGTCGCAACCCCCCTGATCAAGCGCAACACCACCATCCCAACACGAGAAAGCCAGGTATTCTCCACAGCCAGCGACAGCCAGACACAGGTTGAAATTCATGTCCTGCAGGGTGAACGTCCTATGGCTGCCAACAACAAATCCCTTGGAAAATTCGTTCTTGACGGCATTCCTCCTGCGCCGCGCGGTATCCCTCAAATTGAGGTGACCTTCGATATCAATGCCAACGGCATTTTGGAAGTTACCGCACAGGATAAAGCGACCGGACGCAGCCAGAATATTACCATCACCGCTTCGTCAGGTCTCAGCGAGGAAGAGGTCGAAAAGATGCGACAAGAAGCAGAACTGCATGCAGATGAAGATCGTAAACGCCGTGATTTGATTGAAGCGAAAAATCGAGCGGATAACATGGTTTATTCATCTGAAAAGACCCTCAAAGACCTTGGTGACAAAGTACCTGGCGACCTGAAACAAAAGGTCGAAGATGCAGCAGCAAAGGTGCGTGAGGTCAAAGAAGGTGAAGACATCAACGCAATCAACTCAGCAACAGATGCCTTGACAGAGGTTCTTCAGCAGCTTGGCAGCGCAGCTTACCAGACTCAGGACGAAACACCAGGGCAAGAAGCCTCTGGCGGCGGCAAGTCCCCTGATGAAGGACCCGGAAGCGATGAGGATGTCGTTGACGGAGAATTCAAACAAGTTTAAGAAAAACTTGATGAAAATTATTAAGACAGGTGTCCGGACACAATTCCGGACACCTGGTTAAAGGTTTTAACCAAAGCGGAGATTTGACAGTTTTCCTTATTCTGAGTAAACTTATCCGGATTTGGAAACAAGTTAGAAATATCCCACAAAGAAGATAAGCATCTATTATGGCAAAACGTGACTATTATGAAGTATTGGGTGTCTCTCGAGGTGCAAGTGAAGACGAATTGAAGTCCGCCTTCAGAAGCCTGGCGCGCCAGTACCATCCCGATGTAAGCGATCACCCGGACGCTGAAGAAAAATTCAAAGAGATCAATGAAGCCTACGCTGTACTTTCAGACAGCGAAAAACGGGCGGCATATGATCGTTACGGCCATGCCGGGGTAAACACCCAGGGTATGCCCGACTTCAACAATATCGATCTTTCTGATATTTTAGAAGGCATCTTTGGTTTTGGCGGCTTTGGCGGCATGGGTGGACGTCGGTCACGCAATGCCCCCCGCCGAGGGGCAGACCTTTCAAGTAAAGTCAGGTTGACTTTTAAAGAAGCTGCCTTTGGCGTGGAAAAAGAAATAAAAATCACCCGTGATGAAGAATGCCATACCTGTCACGGTACAGGCGCAAAACCAGGCACTTCACCCCATACCTGTCCTAATTGTAACGGGCAGGGAGAAGTTAGACAGGTGCACCAGACCCTGCTGGGTTCAATGGTGCAGGTAGTGACCTGCCCTCGCTGTAATGGACGGGGCGAGGTCATCGACACACCCTGCCCAACCTGCAATGGCAGAGGGCTTGAGCGAAAAACAATCGCCAAGATGGTCACCATTCCAGCCGGTGTTTCTAACGGCGTTCAAATTCGCCTGGCAGGTGAAGGACAACCCGGGATCAATGGCGGGCCAAACGGTAATTTCTACATTGAAATTGAAGTTGAAAGCCATCCTTTCTTCCGCCGACAGGGGGACGATATCCTCCTCGATTTAGACATCAACATTGCCCAGTCTGTCCTTGGCGACGAGATACGTGTCCCCACCTTGAATGGCGATGTCGATTTGCGAATCCCGCCAGGAACGCAGCCTGGGAAAACTTTCCGATTACGAGACCAGGGCATACCCCACTTACGCGGCGGCGGCAAAGGTGACCAACTGGTCACAGTCTCCGTCCAGGTGCCCAATCGTTTAACCGCTGAACAACGTGAATTGTTTGAAAAACTCGCTGAAACAATGGATCCTGATATAAAAATTCAGGAGCAAAGTTTCTTTGAAAAATTAAAAGAGGTTTTTGGTGGCTGATTCAGAAGATAAAACCCATTGGATGCAAGTAAAAATACAAACAGATGGCGAGATAGCTGAAGCCCTGGCAGAAGTGCTGGGGCGTTTTATTTCTGAAGGAGTCGTGGTGGAAAGCCTCACAAAATTCAACACCTACACCCAGGAGAATGAACCCACAGGAGAGGTCACTGTCTCCGGTTATCTGAAAGTGGATGGCGCGCTGGAAACAAAAAAACAAGCGATCGAACAGGCATTGTGGCATCTCAGCCAGATAAGCCCCATCCCCCAACCAGAATACACACTCGTCAAAGACCAGGATTGGATGTCTGCCTGGAAGCAGCATTACAACCCCATTCCCCTGGGGGAAAGCCTGCTGGTTTTACCTGCCTGGCAGGAGCCCAAAGCAGGGGAGCAACGGCACATCATCCGCATCAATCCCGCCATGGCTTTCGGCACCGGGACCCATCCAACAACAAAACTTTGCTTGCGGCTTTTAGAAAAGATCCTTCAACCGGGGATGAATGTGATCGATGTCGGTTGCGGTTCAGGCATTCTTTCCATCGCCGCACTTAAAATGGGTGCAAACCATGTCATTGCAGTGGACACAGACGAACAGGCCATCACATCCACACTTGAAAACGCCGAATTAAACCATATCTCCTCAAGTGATCTCGAGCTGGGAGAAGGTTCTATTAAAGAGATTCTATCTGGACAATTTACTCACCAGCAGGCACAGCTGGTAATGGTCAACATTCTCGCACCCATTCTCATTCGATTGTTCGAGCAGGGTCTTGAAAAAACGGTACAGGAGGATGGCATCCTCCTTCTATCAGGTATTCTCGATCACCAGGAAAAAGACGTTCTTGAAGCAGCAAAAAATGCAGGCTTTTCTGTCATACAGAAATTATCCGATGAAGATTGGGTCAGTTTTGCACTCCGCAAAGGGTAGAATAGATTTTTATAAGTCGGTAAAAAGTTTAAATCGAACTAGTAAAATAGCGAATAAATCATGCAAGATAAAAATTCAAAACAGCAAAAATTCCTCATTGCATATTATGGTCTGCTGCAAAGCCTGCACCTTCTGGTATTGATTCGTGCAGGATATATGATGCTGCTCCAGGGCGAGCCAGCCCCTTTCCCCATTCTCCCCCCACCGGGCGGCTGGCAGGAACAGACCATGCCTTTTATGCTCGGCCTGGCTGGTATGGATGTGATCGGGATTATCCTTGGCATTTATTACAGCTTTAAGACTCTTTTCAAACAGGAACACATCCCGGGGTTGGGTATCCTTTCCTTGACTATATTTATCTCCGGTGCTGTTGTATTTGCAGCCGGCACATACCCCAGCGGCGCCTGGGCTGCCCATCCCCTATCCTATTGGAGTATGGTAATTCTTTTCGCACCGGTACCATACCTCTACGTTAAACTTTTACAATCAAATGCAAAATAATGTTGGGAAGTTAAATGAACCAAAATGCCCTCATCAGGAGTGAGGACTTGAGTCCGCTGATTTTTCTATTGCAAATTTATATTGAAATTATTTAAACAATCAATTTTAATAAATGTTTACAGCGGGTTCAAAAGGTTTTGTTAATTTATTTAATTTCCTGGATCCTCAATCCCCCTTGGCATTGAGATTAATAAGATATATAATTAAATCCGTTTAACTATTAAGCGAGGTAAACCATATCGGGTCAGGACCTCTTTATGATTGCCCTGCGGGATTTAGTGGAAGAATCCATATATCGAGCGATGCAGCCTTTATCCTTCACAATCGGCAGCGTTCCCTTTCATTTTCGCAAACCAGTTCGCTGTTTCGACTTTATCACCACGGTGAAAGCCCAGTCAATGACCTGTCGGATCACCTTGGAATCACCATGGCGGCCGTCAGTCAATTACTGTTCCCCCTTGAAGAAGCCGGGCTGATTCAACGCTCTGAAGACCCCAAAGATCATCGGGCGAAACAAATATCTTCAACCGAAAAAGCTAAACTCAGGGTTCATGAGCGTATAAGCGACCGACATGCCTGGCTGGATGATCTTGCTGCTTTGTTGACAAACCAGGAAAAGGAAGAAATTCTGCCCGGATTATTGTTTTTAATCAATCGACTCGCCAATTATAAGGAGGCATTAGCGCTGACCAAGACCAGATCACTGAAGCCGCCTCGGCAGCCCATGTCGAGCAAGGGAACCACAATCCTCTCCTTGAACAAAAAACAAAAGAGTCGAGCTGAATAACAGCCAGTTCGAAATGCAGCTCGAATAATCTGATTGTGAAATTTATCATCAACATTTGCATAAGTGAGATTGGACTGATCAGCCAGCCAATGACCAACAAGATTGAGATTATGTAATGACAGTAGACCCAAATCAACAAGACAAAGCTGAGTTAAAACTCTTTAAGAATAAAAAGACCCAAATTTCCATCATGGTTGGTGTGCTGATCATCGCTTTGATCGTTACAATCTCCTTCAGGTTTGAGGACTTTCAGGGTTATGCA
>LGHA01000211.1 GCA_001508595.1 Anaerolineaceae bacterium 46_22
GAAAAGAAAGATAAATATCGTGTTGAAGCGATGCCGCCATTAGAGGGCTACATCATGGCAGATGGCAACACTGCAGGTGCCTTAGGTGCTATTTATGGCGGTTTCCAATTTTGTGGATGGTATCCAATTACGCCAGCAACAAGCCTGGCAGAATCTCTGAACATTTTCGCCCCAACACTAAGACAAGATCCCGAATCAGGCAAGAATAACTTCGCAATTGTCCAGGCGGAAGACGAGCTTGCATCAATTGGTATGGCCGTCGGCGCAGGCTGGGCAGGGCTTCGTTCAATGACATCAACATCGGGCCCAGGGATCAGTTTAATGACCGAATATATGAGCCTGGCATACTTTGCAGAAGTCCCGGTTGTTGTTTGGGATGTGCAGCGAGTTGGTCCCAGCACTGGTTTACCTACAAGGACGGGGCAGGGCGATTTATTGTTAGATTATTACCTTGGTCACGGCGACACACGACATATCGTAATCATTCCTTCAACCGTCAATGAATGCTTCGAATTTGGCTGGCGTGCTTTTGATATTGCGGAAAAGTACCAAACACCTGTCATTGTGTTGAGCGACCTTGATTTAGGAATGAATATTTGGATGACAAAGGAATTTCAATATCCTGACGAACCAATTGAGCGTGGAAAGGTTCTGTGGGAAGAAGATTTGGAAAAATTCAAAGGTGACTGGGGCAGGTACCTTGATGTGGATGGTGATGGTATCCCATATCGAACGCTAATGGGAAATACTCATGAAAAAGCTGCTTATTTTGCAAGGGGAACCGGTCACGATGAATTTGGCAACTACAGCGAAGACCCTGATGTCTGGCGGCAGAATCTAGATCGAATTAAACTAAAATTGGAAAATTCCAGAGAACATTTGCCGAAACCTGTATTTCACATGCAGGATGGTGCAAAAATTGGGTTAATTGGCATGGGTTCAACAGAGCCTGCAATCTTAGAGGCACAGGATAAATTGCTTGAGTTGGGGATTGCCACAGACTACATGCGAATAAGGGCACTGCCCACCTCAAAAGAAGTGCTTGAATTCATTAAATCGCATGAGAGAAATTACGTCATTGAACTTAATCAGGACGGTCAATTGCGGCAAATTTTGACCACGGACTATTGTGAAGAAATTTCCCCCATGTTCTCCCTTGCTTATATTGATGGTTTGCCGATGACAGCAAATTACATTATTCAGGCGGTTTCCGAAAAGGAGGACATTTAGATGTCTGAAAATAAATCAGATACAAACGCTATTGGTTTGACACGCACTGATTATCGCGGCGAAAGATCAACCTTGTGTCCTGGCTGCGGGCACAATACAATTTCAGCTCAAATCATCACAGCTTGCTATGAAATGGGTATTGATCCTCATCAAATTGTGAAGTTTAGCGGGATTGGCTGCTCAAGTAAAAGCCCCACTTATTTTCTAAGCCAGTCCTTTGGTTTCAATGGTTTGCATGGGCGTATGCCTTCGATGGCTTTAGGCGCTGCCTTTGCCGACACCACCATGAAGATCCTGGGAATCTCGGGTGATGGTGACACAGCCAGCATTGGGCTTGGGCAATTCAAACATCTTGTCCGGCGGAATTTACCAATGGTATACATTGTGGAAAACAACGGCGTTTATGGACTTACCAAAGGTCAATTTTCTGCGACTGCTGAAAGGGGTCTGGAATTAAAACACCAGGGACAAAACCCATTTTTGCCTATCGATATTGCCAAAGAAGCTTTAATTGGCAATGCAAGTTTTGTCGCACGTTCTTTTGCTGGAGATCCAAAACAGGTGCGAGAATTACTCAAAGCGGCATTCAGCCACCGCGGCACTTCCGTGCTGGATATCATCAGCCCCTGTGTCAGTTTCAATAACCGTGAAGACACCTTACACTCGTATCAGTGGGGCCGTCAACATGAAGCACCCTTACATGACATCGCTTATGTCCCCACCCGGCGAGCAATTATCCTGGACGAGTTTAAAGAAGGTGAAACTAAAGAGGTTACACTGCATGATGGCTCAGTTGTGATTTTGAAAAAACTTGAACATGAGTATGACCCAACAGATAAATGGCAGGCGCTGAAAATGCTTGAAGAAGCAGAAAAGAATCGGTGGCTTTTGACGGGATTAATTTATGTTGACCCGGAACAGCCCACGCTTTATGATTATCTTGACCTGACGGAGGAACCTCT
>LGHA01000212.1 GCA_001508595.1 Anaerolineaceae bacterium 46_22
TCAGCTACCCGATCAACCACTTCTCGCCAAAATTCCTTGGGAAAAACACGGTCAAAATCGTCCCTTGTCAACCCATGCTCTGCCCGACTGGGTATAGCACCGCCGCTGCCCGGTTGTGGAAACCACAAGCGTTGATAATGTTTCTTCGCCAGAGTCATCGCAGCATCGAATCGGATGATGGGAAATTTTCGAGCAACATGCAAAATCGTTTGGATAACCGCTTCTCTGACCTCTGAATTGAGATAATCCAGTTGGGCAGTATCATTCCAGGGCATACTTGTGCCATCATTGCCGTGATATATGTACCGGGTTACCCCTGTGCCGTGATCAATATGTTTAAATACAACCGCCGCATCTGTTCGATCGTAATAATGGTCCTCAATTAAGATAGCGACACGGTCCGTCGGGCTAAGGTTGGGTCCGGTAAAAGAATAGGACGGGAAGGGGCTGTATGGTAGGGATACAAACCACTCAGGGTGATCGATCACCCAGTCTGAATCGATTCCCATGTGATTTGGTACCATATCGCTTGCCAATCGTATGCCGCGTTGTGCTGCCCGGTTTCGCAGGTTTTCATAAGCGCTCTCACCGCCCAAATCCCATGCTATCGAATAATTTTTTAAAGAATAGGCAGATGCAACCGCTTCTGGATTGCCGCAAAGTTGTTTGATCCGTTTGGAGGCATCACTGCGTTCCCACAAACCGATCAACCAGAGCCCATTAAATCCCCATTGTGCTAATTTATCCAGCTCCTCATCCGGAATCTGGTCGAGGTGTTTGATCTCACGATTATAAGCCTGTGATAATTGATAAAGCCATACGTAACTATTCTTAGCAATCATCACTGTTTTTGGCATCCAATCGCTGTCAGGACTGAAATTTTCTTCATCTGTCAACGAATCAAAACTTGGCACTTCGGCTGGTCCGGGTCCTCCAAAGATCAGCTTTGTTTCTTCTTTTATTAAATCAAGAGAATTTAGAAGCCGATAAAGATAATCCCCGATCAATGATCCCCATTTTCGACGAATATATTCGAGCTGTCCTGCTAAAGAATGGGGTTCTTCAACAGCAGGGCTTCGCAGCATGCTGATCAAATCCTGGTTATCAGGTCCAAAATAAGGCTTTTGTTTGAAATACTCCCTTAAGCTTTCAATAATTTCCCGGTAAATTGTTGCTTTTGTCAAATCAGAATCGTCAAATAATTCCGAAAAGGATGAAACGGCTGGATTCATATTTGTCAGCCACGACATAAGCATTTCTTCAAGTACGATATGGGTATTTGGCGTTCCTTTGGATTCTGAACCCAGGTAAACTTCAGCGCTCATCTCACCCCTATAAACGGCAAGTGGTGGAAAGGTTTCAGTAAATCTCACAAAAGCCTTTTCAATTTTCTCTTCTCCATGCTGCTCAATCAGCGAATCCAAAGCTTCGCCAATAACATTAGGCGCTTCTGTTTTTCGATAGAGAGAGACAACAAGATGCATGATTTCATCGATTAACCCAATTGCGTTGATATCTCCAGCACTCACTGCCCCCTCAGGGAAGTTAACCAGGTCTCTTTGCTGGTTTATTTTTTGAGAGAAGGTTCTTGCAGCATAAAAATTTGTAAATACGACATTGCCATCAAAACTGAACATTGAAAGGTCAAAATCATATTTATCTCTTGCTAAACGGGAAACATGAAATTCATACATTTCTTCTCTCCTCATAATGATAGATATTTGAATTTATTATACACTGACTGAATCAATAAATATGAAAAAACCACCTTTCGGTGGCTTTTTGGGTTAATTTTCTCTTTTCAATATGTGAGTAACAATATTGGAACCGCTGCCCCCAATATTTTGCGCTAAACCAAATATTGCATTTTTGACCTGTGTTTCTCCAGCTTGACCGCGCAATTGCTGCACAAGCTCAACAAGCTGATACATGCCAGTTGCCCCCACAGGATGCCCCCGTGCCTTTAATCCACCGCGAGTCGCTACAGGAATTTCTCCATCAAGCTTAATTGCTCCTTCTTTAGCCAGGCTTGGTCCCTTTCCAGGTGCTGCAAAGCCGCAGGCTTCCAATGATAAGGCTGCCATAATCGTGAAAGCATCGTGATATTCAAATAAATCGATGTCCTCATGGCTAATCCCTGCTTGTTGGTAAGCTTCTTTTGCCGATTTCTCTGCTGCGTAAAGCCATA
>LGHA01000038.1 GCA_001508595.1 Anaerolineaceae bacterium 46_22
TCATCCCGCAGGGTGTGTGCCAGGCTGCTGAATTCCGGGGAATAACGCATGTCAGGCGTGCGCGGGCGGGGGAGGTCCACGGGTAATTCCAGAACGATTTTTCCTGGTCTGTGCGAGAGGACGAAGACTTTATCTGATAGATAAATGGCTTCTGAAATCGAGTGGGTGACCATCAGCACGGTTTTTCGTTTCGCCTGCCAGATGTGGAGTAATTCATCCCCCATCACCTCCCGTGTGAGCGCGTCGAGAGAGCCAAAGGGTTCATCCAGCAAGAGAATAACCGGGTCTTGCATCAGGGAGCGCGCAATTGCAACACGCTGAGCCATACCCCCTGAAAGATCACGTGGGTAAGCGTTCTCAAATCCTTCTAATCCCACCAATTTGATCAATTCATGGGCTTGATTTTCAATATTCTCACGCGGTATATCATTTAATTCAAGGGGTAAGCTGACATTATCTATCACGCGGCGCCAGGGCATCAGGTTTGGTTTTTGAAATACCAGGCCAACCTTGTCATGATGGTTGTAGAAATGGAACTGCCCTTTAGTTGGGGGGACGATGTTGGATGCCAGGCTGAAGGACAGGTCACTCAAGGCATGTACAACGCCGCTGGCGTCACTGAAGATGACCTCAAGCCCCTCAACGCTTAATGCAATATCAGGGGAGGAAGTCATTTGTAAAAACCTTTTCAAGCTCGAGGGGGGATTCAAGCAGCCCCATTTCAAGCATAACTGCTTGCATATTTACCCAAGCAGCCGGGTCGCTGTAACCGGGTTGTTCTGTTTGCCAGAGTTTGATCGATTCCGCTAGAACTTCTTTCTGAAGGGCTTCGTCCGCTTCTTCCAGGTTTTCCACATATTTTTTGCTGATTTCGTAGGCTTCCTCCGGTTCTTCAGCCGCATCCGAAATGCCCTTTAGCAGCGCTTCATTAAATGCCCGAACTAAATCCGGTTTGTCTTGAATCGTTTTTTCGTTGGTCACAAGGCCATTTGCGACAAGTTTTAGATAATCTGCAACCGGGATCACATTGACATCATAGCCCTGGGCGCGCAGTACTGATGGTTCATTGGCAAGGTAAATCACAGCGGATTGGACCTGTCCCGACACCAGGGCTTCAACCTGGTTAAACCCAATAGAAACCAGGGTCAGGTCCGCTTCCTTTAATTGTGCAGCCTCCATCAGGGCACGGAACCCAATATAGCTCGCGCCGTAAAGCCCTGGAATACCCACAGTTTTTCCTGCCAGGTCCTCAGGAGAGCTAATGTTTTGCTCGCTGAGTGAAACCACGCCCACTGGAAATTCCTTGTACCAGGCTGCCACGTAGGTTATGGGCAATCCCTGGGCTCTTGCCAGCAAGACCTGTTCCCCGCTGGCAATGGAAAAGGTCTGCTCGCCTGCACCGATTAATGCCACGGCGTCAGCTTCATTGCCATACTCCAGTTCCACCTCAAAGCCGGCATCATTGAAATAGCCCTTTTCAATAGCCACATACACCGGTGCAAACTGGATGTTGGGGATGTACCCCATTGTCAGCCGGGTTGGGATGATTTCGGATTCATCCGCCAGGTTGATGGATTGACAGGCAGAAAGGATGATCGTGCTGGTCAAGAGAAAAGCGATTAATGTCATTTTTTTTGTCATCTATCTTAAATCCTCAAATTGATAATTGTTATTTAGCCTCATCACGCCATGATTGCCAGGATAGAACCTGCGTTTCAATCAGCAAGACCAACCCATATAAGGACATGGCGATTACAGCCAGGGTGATCACAGCAACAAAAACCAGGGCAGTGTCGTACTGCCCGCGTCCGACGTTGATCAAAAAGCCGAGACCGCGATCGGCCCCGACCAGTTCCCCGATCACTGCGCCGATGACGGAGAGTGTGGCACCCACGCGCAGTCCGCCCAGGAAGATAGGCAGGGCAGCAGGTATTTCAAGTTTTGTCAGCGTCTGGACTCTTGAGGCTTTTAGAGAGCGCATCAAGTCACGTAGATCCTGGGGAACTTCCCGCAAACCGACCACGGTGTTGATCAATACAGGGAAAAACACGGTCAGGCTGCAGATCAGGATTTTTGAGAAAATGCCGGGTCCGAACCAGATCACCAACAAGGGGGCAATAGCAACGATCGGGATGGATTGGCTGGCGACCAGGTAAGGGGAGATCAGGTTTTCCAGCGCCGGTGATTTTGCGATCAGGTAACCCAGCACCGTTGCGACAAAGCCGCCCAGGAATAAGCCTGCCAGAACTTCTGAGAGGGTTGCAATGGCGTGCTGCAATAACTGTCCGCTTTCAAGGGAACGCAAAAATCGTTCCCAGACCAGCGCGGGTCCGGGCAGGATAAATGCCGGCAGGTCAAATAAGCTGGCGGCGGCAGACCAGATTAAAATCCCAATCACCAGAGAAAGGAATAATATTAAAATCCGTTTTAGCGGACGGGCTTTGTGTAATTTTGAGATTGATCCTGCTGCTGACATAAAGAAAAACCCCGGAAATAGATTCGGGGCAAGAGATCGCGTTATAGAACGCAGATACCTTCTTTCATTCGGACTCTAACCGCCGGCACCGGTATTTCACCGGTTCATGTGCTGTTTGGCACTCGTGGGCTGCCCAATTTCTGGGATTACCACCGGTCGGGAATTGGGTCAAAGACCCTCACCCTGCCCCGAAGGATTTGTTTATTTAATTCTGAATGAAGTATATCTGGAGAAGAATGTAATGTCAATGAAAGTGGGAAAGCTTGATTTGTGAATGGTGAGTGGTGAGTGGTCACCAGGTACCAGGTATTGGGTACTGGGTATTAGTGAACCGTGACCCGTCCTGATTTACGTTTACAGGATTTGTCAGAGATTACAAGATTCATTTCCCCCTGCTTGCGGGGGGTTAGGGGGGTGGCTTGTAGTTGGTAGTTTGTAGCGGGTCGTTGGTAGAAAGTAGACTGAGAACGGTTACACTCAAGAAGAAAATGGTGTTAATTAAGATGTGTGACAAACAGGATGCAATCCTGACCTTTTTTAGATTGATGTTCATCTTGCCGTGAAGCACAAAAGCCATTAAAATAATCAAACAAATGTTCCAACTTAAATGAGGGAAGCATGCCCGTCAATCTGCTTGACATTCAGAAAAAACTAAAGGGGTTCGGCGCCCAGGCTTTGGCACGCAAGGAAGAAATTGCTGTCCGCCAAAAAGAAGTCACGGACTTAATCCAGGGTTATGCCCATCGATTGGATGAGCTCAAAGCCAGGGTCAGCTATGCAGCAGATGTCGTCAGGCACCTGCGCTGTGCGCTGCCGGTGGATGAGCCGCTGGATACGGTTGTTCCCAAACCCCCACTGCCAAAAAAATTCACCGTGATGGCTGCGGATGGGTCGCAAATAAATCCCAGCCGACATGCCCAGGTGGCTTTTTGTGTGATCAATGTTGGGCTGATCAAAATGGTGCGCGGTTCAGGGTTGACCCCGGAGATTTTTACGCAGAGCCAGCTTCTGGATTATGATTCGCTGTTCACACCCTCTGGTGTTTTGATTTCCGAGGGGATGGTGGCACTCAAGCGCGACTTGCGTGAACGGGAAGCGCTGGCTGATCTGGCAGAAGATCTGCTTTTACCCGCCATTTCAATGACAGATGGCCCGCTTGAGCTGTATCGGGAACCACAAGAAACCAGGGAATTTGAAAAGACCCTGGATCAGTACCTTGGGGTTCTAAAACGATTGCATGAACAAGGCTTGATGACACTGGGCTATGTGGATAAGCCAGGCAGCAGCCTGATTGGGCAGCTGCTGGAATTGGTGGAGCTCAGTGATCAAGATTTAGAAGCCTACAGCCATCGCCAGCGGAAATTTGCCGGGGTGAATGACGTCAGTCTTCTGTCTGATTTGCTGGTTAACCCCGGGGATCGATCGGCAATTTTTGCCATCCACTCAGAAACATCACAAAGGTTTAAAGGTGACCTGGCGCTGCATTTCTTTTACCTGAATGTCGGGACGCCTGGAAAAACTCATTTAGCTCGTGTGGAAATTCCAGCTTGGGTGGCCTGTGATCATGACCTGGTTGGCGTTCTGCAGGCAGTGCTCACCGAACAGACATGCATCATGGGCTCACGACCCTATCCTTACATTTTACATAGGGCGCACGAGGTTGCCGTGGTGACACTGCCCGAGCATCAGCACGTGGAGGAAATGATCGTGGCAGAATTTGACCGGCGGGGTATTTCCGTGGATGAGAAATCGAACAAGCAATATCACAAGGACTTAGACAGGACGAAAACGAGGTATCAGGGATGAGCGAAATTGAAATTGGGCGCCTGCTGCGCTCTGGCACAACCGGGTTTGTTGTTGGCTGCAAGGTAAACCAGTTAAATGCGCCAAGTTTTGGTGCGATGGTCAGGGTGCCGCTGGAAGCACAGTACCAGGTTTACGGTGTGATCTATGACATTCACATTGAAGATGACGGTTTGGTACGGCAGTTGATCACCGCCCAGGATGTGCCTGAAGAGGTGCTGAAAGACAACCGGGAAAACCGAAATGTGCCTGTTGAAATTGGTGTTTTGGCGCTGGGTTATGAGCAGGGCGGACGAATTTTTCATCTGCTGCCGCCACGACCGCCGTTAAGCCTGGATGCTATTTTCTTGTGCAGCTCCGGTGAGGTGGCGCATTTTACCGGCGAAGGACGCTTTGGTTATTTTCGCCATATCCTACGGGACAGGGACAAACCGATTGAGGAACTCCTGGCAGCGCACCTGTACCAGGCTCGGGCAGCCCAGGTTGATGCCGGTAATGAAGCCTGGTACCAAATGGCGGTGGGAGAATTGATCACCCTGATGCGGGATGATTACCAGGGTTTAATCAAGACCCTCAGCGCAGTCAGCGAGATTTAAGATGTTCAATTCGCATTTAGAAACGAATGGTAATGACATGAGCGAACAAACGGTATCAACCTCAGAAGAATCACACAAACCGATTGGCTACATCATTGGCGGCGGTCTGAAGGCGAACTTACAGGCGCGCCTGACCGTCCCTGCGCAAAAGGTGCAGGAAGGGGCTTTTGTGGTGGTCGAAAGTGGGAACTGGTTGTTTTACGGACTGGTGACGGATATGCAGCTCGGTTCTACCGATCCGCGCTTTGCCGATGAGCAAACCGAAACCCGCCTGCCACCTGAATTGGCGAAACTCCTTCATGGGCAAACCCTGTTCACCAATCTTGAAGTGATGGCAGCATTGATGATGGAACAGGGACCGGATATGAATGAAGATCCTGAAGCTTATCAAACCTGGTTCCAAAAGGTGATGGAAGAAGAAATTCGCCCTGAACCGGTTAAGACTGTACCGCAGCACCATGCTGAGGTACGTCTGGCAGGTGCCGGGGATATTGCCGAGATTTTTGGAAAAGAGGGCGAGAAGGCTTTCTTTCGTATTGGTGACACTATTGAAGGCGGGCACCCTGTTTGTGTGAATTTGGATAAACTGGTTCAACGTTCATCCGGAATCTTTGGCGCGACCGGTACGGGTAAATCTTTTCTGACCCGGGTGATTCTAGCCGGTTTGATTAAACGGGATAAGACCGCTGTGTTGATCTTTGATATGCATAACGAGTATGGACCGGATGACACCGCTTCAGATACCGGCATGCGTGTGCCAGGCTTGAAGGGGAAATTCCCATCTAAAGTGCGCATGGTCGGATTAGGGCGGGGTGCAACCATCCGCGGAAAGACACCGGATTATACTTTGGAGATTGCAGAGTCTGATATTATGCCCGAAGATATTCTGATGTTGTCTCAGGAATTGAATTTGCGCGAGACAACACCTGCAACCTTGAATGCGTTATTCAATAAGTTCGGTAGAAATTGGTTTCATGAATTCAAGAATATGCGACCGCATGCAGTTCAAGAAGACGATGAAGGAAATAAAGTGCCAGCTGATGATAGTATTGAAGCATGGGCAAATGAAGCCAACGTTCATCAGTTAGCTGCTATTGGATTACATAATAAACTTAACCGGCTTTTTGATTGTCCTTATATTGTGGAAAATCCTGCTGGCGATGCTTTAAACCAAATGATTAATAATTTGGATAATGGGCAGCATATTGTATTATCATTTGGCGACCATGAAGAAGACCTGGATTATTTGTTCGTTTCCAACCTGATCACCCGCCGAATCCGGGATGTGTGGGAACACAGAACGAATAATTTCCGCAGCGGGCACCAGGGTGCAACGGAACCCCGTCCGCTGGTGATTGCGGTTGAAGAAGCTCACAAACTGCTCAACCGTGAGATGGCCTCTCAGACAACCTTCAGCACCATTGCCCGGGAGATGCGTAAATATTACGTCACTTTGCTGATCATTGATCAGCGTCCTTCGCAGATTTACGACGAAGTGATGTCGCAATTGGGCACGCGCATCACGGGTTGGCTGGGCGACTCCGATGATATCCAATCGGTGTTAACCGGTTTAGCCGGTCGAGATGCCTTGCGTGGGATGCTGGCGCATTTGCAGCCAAAAGAGGAAGTGCTCATGCTGGGGTGGGGGGTACCGATGCCCATTGTGGTCCACTCCCGCCGATATGATGATGCCTTTTGGGAAGAATTACTGGAAAAGAAGGATCGCCGCAGCAATCGTGATATTTTGAAAGACATAGGATTTTAATATGATCCCCATAAAACTGAAAATTGAGGGCTTTCTTTCTTATCGTGACCCGGTGGAATTGGATTTTACTGGCTTTAACCTGGCTTGCATTTCAGGTCAGAATGGGGCAGGTAAGTCCGCTTTGCTAGATGCCATCACATGGGCTTTGTTTGGGCAAGCCCGCAAGCGTGATGAATCGGTGATCAATAATCATCCCTCTGTGGAAGCAGCGCAGGTGACCTTTGATTTCGATTATGAGGGCAATCGCTACCGTGTTCAGCGGGCGAATCCGCGCGGCAAAACTTCTTCTGTGGAGTTTTTTATCTTATCTCAAATTCCGGGGGAAGACCATCGATGGAAGCCGTTAACCGAACGCACCCTGCGAGAGACAGATAAAAAGATTGAAGACACCCTCCGGATGGATTTTGATACCTTCACCAACGCCTCCTTCTTCCTGCAGGGTAAGGCAGATCAATTTGCTATGGCACGTCCTGGGGAGCGAAAACGCATTCTGAGCAACATTTTAGGCTTGGAAGTGTGGGAGACCTATCGGGAGACAGCGGCTTTGCGTCGGCGTGAAAAAGAAAAAGAAGTCAAAGCTTTAGAAGGACGCATCAGCGAGATCCAGGCGGAATTGGATGAAGGTCCGCAGCGCAAAGAAAGGTTGGCGGAACTGGAAGCGCGTTTGGAAATCCTTTCGGAGCAGCGGAAGGAGCGTGCACAATCCCTGGAAAATGTCCGCCGATTGCAGGCAGCCCTCAATGAACAGCGCAAGATGGTGGCTGCCTTACGAACACAGCTTGATGCGGCAGCACAGGAAAATGAGCGAACAGCTCAAACCTTGGCAGAGCGGCAGTCTGAGAAGCAGGAATATGATGCCATCCTTGCTAAAGGCGGTCAAATTGAAAAGGCTTATGATGATTGGCAAAAAGCGCGCCAGGCATTGGAAGCGATGGAGGTTTTGGCGGAACAATTTCGTAAGCATGAAGCGCTACGGCACGAACCTTTGAGCCTGATTAGGGCAGAACAAGCGCGGCTAAGCCAGGAGATGCAAAGCCTGGAAGAAAAACAATCCGCGCTCGAAAAAGCTCGGATGGAAGCGGAAAACCTGAAGACGCGATTAAGTGAAACTCGCGAAAAGGTTGAACACGCAAAAACACGGCTCAAACGTCGTGAAACACTGGATGAAGAAATCCGTCAGCTTCAGGTGAAGCATGCTGATGCAAAGGCGGAAAACCCACGTCTGTACGCAGAGATGAAGGAACTTCGAGAACGAATCGATCAACTTAAGGCTGCACATGGCGTGGATTGCCCCCTTTGCGGACAGCCGCTGTCCGCTGAGGAGCGGGAGGCGCTGATCCAATCTTTAACAGAAGATGGTGAGAAAAGGGGGGATCGGTATCGTGAGAATCAAAAGCTGCTGAAAGGATTTGAGGGTCGTTTGCAGGAAATGGGAGCTGAGCTGGCAGATCTGAAGGGGGCTGAAGTTGAGCTGCGAGAGGCAACAAGAACAGCGGATCAATTAGAAAATCAGCTCAAGCACCTGGAAGAAGAAGAAAAAGCATGGTGCGAAATTGGCGCACCACGTTTGACAGAAATCAGGGCGGCAATTTCCGGGGAATCTTTTGCTAAAGCGGCACGAATGCGATTGAAGGAAATTGATGCTGAACTGGAAGCCCTTGGTTATGATATTGATACCCACCAATCCTTGCGAGAAGCAGAGCAGGCAGGACGAGAAGCAGAGGCTGATCTGCGCGCTTTAGAAGGTGCTCGGGCAGCCCTGGCGCCGATCAAACGTGAGATTGAGGGACTGCAGGCGCAGCTTGAAGAACAAGACAGGGATTTGGGAAGCTTGCAGGTGACCCATGATGAGGCGGTTGCCCAACTGGCAGCTGCTGAGGTGGACATGCCTGACCTGGCACAGGCTGAATCAGATTTACACGATATCCAGGAGCAGGAGAATCGCCTGCGGATGGAGGTGGGCGGTGCCAGGCAAAAGGTCGCTGTTTTGGAGACCCTGAAGGCACGTAAGACTGGCTTTATTGAAGAACGTGAAGGATTGACCCAGCTGATTGCAGATTTGAAACAGCTGGAAAGGGCTTTTGGCAAGGACGGTGTGCCGGCATTGTTGATTGAGCAAGCCTTGCCGGAGATTGAAGAGGAAACCAATGACCTGCTGTCACGTCTGACCAACGGGCAAATGTCTTTTAGTTTTGTGACCCAGCGGGAGTATAAGGATGCCAGTCGGGATGACCTGAGGGAAACCCTTGATATCATCATCAGCGACAGTCTCGGGGAGCGCGATTATGAGATGTTCTCGGGTGGGGAAGCATTCCGGGTGAATTTCTCGATTCGATTGGCGCTTTCGCAGGTGCTGGCGCGTCGGGCGGGGGCTCGCTTGCAGACCCTGGTGATTGATGAGGGTTTTGGCAGCCAGGATGCCCAGGGCAGGCAGCGATTGGTGGAGGCAATCAACATGGTGCGGGATGATTTTGAGAAGATTTTGGTGATCACGCATCTTGAAGAATTGAAAGATGTCTTCCCCAACCGGATTGAAGTCGAAAAGACCCCGCAAGGCTCGCAATTGACGGTGGTGTAGTCGTCACATTTTGTCACTTGGGGGTCTGGGACGCCATACGTGACCTGCGAAATTCTATAGTGCGAGACGTATTCCTGATACTCAATTGATAAATTTCCGGTTCATTGTAGTTCAATTTCCCCCCGCAAGCGGGGGGTTAGGGAGGTGAAATTGATTGGTCGTGCATCTATGTCGGTATCATGCCACCTCAACTTTTGCTTAATTCCTCACACTGTGATTTTTGTGTCAGAAGTTATCCCATTGGGTATCTTGAGGAAATCTTTTGACATGTAGGCGTCTGGAGACGCCATACGTGACCTACGAATTTCTATAGTGCGAGAGGTATTCCTGATACTCAATTGATAAATTTCTGGTTCATTATCGTTCAATTTCCCCCCGCTTGCGGGGGGTTAGGGGGGTGAAATTGATTGGTCGTGCATCTATGACGGTATCATGCCGCCTCAAGTTTTGCTTAATTTCTCACGCCGGGTTTTTTGTGTTTGAAGCTGTCACATTGGGTATCATGAGGAAATCTTTTTGTCACGTAGGCGTCTGGGGACGCCATACGTGACCTGCGAAATTCTATAGTGCGAGAGGTATTCCTGATACTCAATTGATAAATTTCTGGTTCATTGTAGTTCAATTTCCCCCCGCTTGCGGGGGGTTAGGGGGGTGAAATTGTTTGGTTTGGTTGTGTATATGCGACGGTATCATGCCGCCTCAAGTTTTGCTTAATTTCTCACGCCGGGTTTTTTGTGTTTGAAGCTGTCACATTGGGTCTCATGAGGAATGCTTTGTCACGTATGGTTGCCCCTGGCAACCTACGTGACCTACGAAATTTCAGAGGGTGGATGCTTCTTCTGATCCTTAATTGACAAATCACTTGTTTACTTTCGTTCCAGGAAAGGGCTCATATAGGTAGCCAAATGAAAATAAGGGCTCGGCATGCCGTGCCGAGCCCCTACAGTTTTTCACCTGACTTGCTCACTTTTGCCATTTTTGATCATTTTTACGGGAAAAAATCATGTTTTCGGGGCACTAAGGAGGTGCTGTCGGAGATAGATTAAAATTG
>LGHA01000213.1 GCA_001508595.1 Anaerolineaceae bacterium 46_22
AAAGTCGTCAACCCTTCATATTTACCCGGATGGTGTGACATGCATTGCTCCTTGTTTGACAGATATTTATAAGAAAAGCAGGTTAAGTCTTGCGCTTGATAAACCATCTTAACCGCAAATCCAATTCTATCACAGCCAAACAGATAAACAGCTTGTTTATATGTCTTTTTAAAAAGTTGGCGGCATGGAGAAAACCTGCTTTTGTAAGGTGCATGGATCTTTCCCACGCACGAGTATTGGCATTGTACGACTGCCAATCTTGCCTAATAAAATGATATTGGTTCATTGCAACAAATCGGCGGAAGAAAAAAGACCCCCCTAACCCCCCGCAGGCGGGGGGAATTTATCCTCAAGGCCAAAAATTGTTCTGGTTGGGTGCGTGGATCTTTCCCACGTACGAGTATTGGCATAAGTTCAATATCAACCCTATCAGACTAAATTCATTTAGAATTGAATGCATAAAATCGGCGGGATGAAAACCGCATCCCGCCCTACAAACATCCTCGTAGGGTGCAGTGCGATTTTCACTGCACCATTACAGGCATGTGTTCAATAATAACCTTGTCTGACCAAATTTGTTTGAAATGTAATGCATAAAATCGGCGGGATGAAAACCGCATCCCGCCCTACAAACATATCCGTAGGGTGCAGTGCGTTTTTCACTGCACCGTCACAGGCATGTCTTCAATATCAAACCTATCTAACCAAATCCATTTAGAATAAGATGCATAAATTCTACTATTCTGGTGGAAACAGCGAATAATAATCCTTCACCGGTGAAAAGCTTTTGCGATGCTGGTCACAGGGGCCTAAAATTGCGATCGCCTGCCGGTGTGCCCGGGTGCCGTAGCCCTTATTGCTGGCAAAATAATACCCGGGGTAGGCACCATCCATTTCTACCAATACAGCATCCCTCGCCGTTTTTGCCAGGATCGACGCCGCCGCAATGGACAGGCAGCGGGCATCGCCTTTGACAAGCGGCGTCTGTGGAACATCCAAATCAGGCAAACGCAGGTAATCTACCAAGACGTGCTCTAATTCCAATTTCAATTCCGACAGCGCCCTGCTGACTGCCAGGCAGGTTGCCGGCAAAATACCAACCCGGTCAATTTCAACCGAAGAAGCAAAGCCCACACCCCATCCAAGTGCGATAGTTTGAATAATTTCAGCCTTTTCTTCTCGCTCTGCAGGGCTCATCACCTTGGAATCATTCACCCCCTCAAGTAGATTGGCTAGATTGGGCACGTCGCAAGGAAGCACAACAGCCCCTGCCGCAACCGGCCCTGCCAGCGAGCCGCGACCCGCTTCGTCCACACCAGCGACAAAGCGCAGCCCCTCACGCCATAACTTGTTTTCAAAGGATAAATCAGGATGGTCAGGCAAACTCGAAAGGTCAAACTTATGCCTGGGTGTCATAGCCGCCCTTGAAGTCACGCCAGCGAATTTTTAATAAATCCAAGCCCATTCTAAGGGAATCCTGTACCAGGCGCACGCGGCTGTCAGGGTCGTGATACCAATCAATGGGGACTTCCACAACCTGATAGCCCTTTTTACGGGCAATGAACAAGACCTCGGCATCAAAAGACATGCCGTCCAGTGTCTGCAGCGGGAAGACGGCTTCAGCGACCTCATCCCTGAAGCACTTGAAACCGCATTGCGTATCTTGTAAGCCAGGCAGCACCAACCATCGCACCATGGTGTTGAAAATGCGACCGATGAAGTGCCGATAGGGTGGTTCGTTAAATCGCTGCGCCCCAGGGACCTCGCGGGACCCAATCGCAACATCCACGGCTTCAAGGGTGGGCGGTAAAAAGCGATTAACCTGTTCAATCGGCATGGATAAATCCGCGTCGCATAAAAAACGATAGTCCCCCAGGGCTTCTATCATTCCACGTTTGATCGCCAAACCTTTGCCGCGCGCTTCCTCATGAAACACCCGCAGGTTTGGCATCTCTCGGGCGATATCCTGTGCAATGGCAAGTGTGCCGTCACTGCTGCCGTTCTCCACGACGATCACCTCAGCAGAATAATCTTGCTGCTGCAAGAAAGCATCAATTTTCTGCAAAGACGGAGGGAGTCGTTGGGCTTCATTATGCGCCGGGATAATGATCGAGAGAAACGGTTTTTCCAAGATTTGAGCCTTTTTCAATAACCCAATAAGATAAAAAATG
>LGHA01000039.1 GCA_001508595.1 Anaerolineaceae bacterium 46_22
GGTGATCGCCGCTGTCAGCGTGGTCTTACCATGGTCAATATGTCCCATTGTTCCCACGTTGAGGTGCGGCTTTGAGCGAT
Source organism: Anaerolineaceae bacterium 46_22 (assembly GCA_001508595.1). Classification (GTDB taxonomy): domain Bacteria; phylum Chloroflexota; class Anaerolineae; order Anaerolineales; family Anaerolineaceae; genus Brevifilum. Next base: position 81 of record LGHA01000039.1, read on the forward strand.
CAAATTTTTCCTTGGCCATTTTATAAATTACTCCTCAATCTAAAAATAATATCAAATAATCGTTTAGTATCCTGTTATTTTTTTCATAACAGCTTCTGAGACCGGTGCGTAATGCTTAAACTCCATAGTAAACACACCGCGTCCTTTTGTGGCAGAACGGAGTTCAGTTGCATAACCAAACATTTCTGCTAAAGGTACCTCCGCATGAACTGCCTGGGCATTACCAGGTCGCAAATCCATGCCTAACACATTCCCATGTCGGGAGCTGATCTGTCCCAGAACATCACCTGTGTGTTCTTCAGGTACAACAACCTCAACCTTCATAATCGGTTCGAGTAATACAGGCTTTCCCTTTGGCACGCCTTCGCGAAACGCAAAAATGGCTGCCATTCGAAAAGCCATATCACTTGAATCGACCTCGTGGTACGAACCATCAAGCAGTGTTACTTTCAGGTCCGTCATCGGGTAACCAGAAACAACGCCGCTTTCAACTGCTTCTTTGACACCCTTTTCAACAGCGGGGATAAATTCTTGTGGAATGGATCCGCCGCGGATTTCTTCATCAAATACAAAACCCGACCCACTTTCAAGGGGCTCAATTCGCAAAACAACATGACCGTATTGCCCATGCCCACCCGTTTGTTTAACGAACTTGTATTCAGCTTCAGGGACGGTTCTTGTGATCGTCTCATGGTAAGCGACACGCGGGTTGCCAACATTTGCCTGGACTTTAAACTCGCGCAGCATTCTGTCAACGAGTATATCCAGGTGAAGTTCACCCATACCTGAAATGATCGTTTGGCCAGTATCTTCATCCTGCCGAACTTTAAACGTGGGGTCTTCTTCAGCCAGTTTCTGCAATGCAATGCCCATTTTATCCTGGTCAGCCAGTGTTTTGGGTTCAATCGCAACAGAGATAACCGGTTCAGGAAAGCTGATGGTTTCAAGAATGATATGATTCGAAGGATCGCTTAAGGTGTCCCCAGTGTAGCTTTGCTTCAATCCCAAAATAGCGCCAATATCGCCAGGACCTAATTCATCCACATCTTCACGGTGGTCTGCATACATACGCAGCAAACGCCCAACACGCTCTTTTTTATCCTGTGAGGTGTTTTGATAGGTGGAGCCTTTTTTGATTTTGCCTGAATAAACCCGGATATAAGCTAAGCGACCAACATATGGATCGGTCACAATTTTAAAGACCAGTGCAGACATTGGTGCATCATCTTCCGGGGGCCGCGAGACTTCTTCATCCGTTGAAGGTTGAATGCCCACAACATGCGGTACGTCCAGCGGGGATGGTAAATAATCAATAACGGCATCCAGCAAAGGCTGTACGCCTTTATTCTTTAAGGAAGAGCCGCAATACACTGGGTAAACCTTGTTTTCCAAGACTGCTTTTCGCAATACGGATTTCATTTCGTCCAGCGTGAGCGTCTTACCTTCAAGATATTTCATGGTTAAATCATCATCAAGCTCAGCAATGCGTTCAACAAGTTCAACGCGTCTTTCTTTGACAATATCAACCAGGTTTTCCGGGATTTCACCATATCTCGGTTGGCTGCCTAACTCATCTTCAAAGAAGATTGCCTGTTCGGTCAGCAAATCGACCACACCGACAAAGTCCTCTTCTCTTCCAATCGGAACCTGCATGCCCAAAGGATTTGCGCCAAGGCGATCCTCAATGGAAGCCAATGTGCGTTCGTAAGAAGCACCAACGCGATCCATTTTATTGGCAAAACAAATTCTTGGGACAGTATAACGATCAGCCTGCCGCCAGACGGTCTCACTCTGTGGTTCCACGCCCTGAACCGAATCAAAGACCACAACACCACCATCTAACACCCGCAAAGACCGCTGAACTTCAGCAGTGAAGTCAATGTGACCGGGGGTGTCAATAAGATTGATCTTATAGTCTTTCCAGAAGGTTGTTACAGCAGCAGAGACAATGGTGATCCCACGCTCGCGCTCCTGCTCCATCCAGTCGGTAACGGTTGTCCCATCGTCAACTGAACCCAAACGATAAGTCTTGCCAGTGTAGAACAGAATCCGCTCAGTTGTCGTGGTTTTACCGGCATCAATATGCGCGATAATACCAATGTTGCGGTATCTTTCTAATGGATATTCTTGTACATCAGGCATGACTGTTCATCCAATCGGATTCAGTAAAATTACAAAGTTCTTAGAGGCGAAAATGGGAGAAAGCGCGGTTGGCTTCTGCCATACGGTGTGCTTCTTCCCGGCGGCGGTATGCTGCGCCGCTGTTCGTGGCAGCATCCATCAATTCATTCGCCAGCTTTTCCGCATAGGATTTACCCGGTCGTGCCCGTGAGGCTGTGATGATCCAACGCATCGCCAGAGTCTTCCGGCGGCTGGGTTCCACTTCCATTGGCACCTGGTAGGTCGCACCACCCACACGGCGTGGGCGTACTTCCATCAGCGGGGAGACGTTCTTCAGTGCTGCATCGAATGTCTCTATCGGGTCTTTACCAGTGCGCTCTTCAATCAAATCAAGGGCACCATACATCAACCTCGTGGCTGTGCTCTTTTTACCTTTGATCATGATTCGATTGATCATCATCTGAACATCCAGATTCTTAAATCGAACATCAGGTGTGACTTCTCGTTTTTCTGGTGTATATCTACGCGCCATTCTTACTCCTTACATAAAACAAAAATTAAAATAGGGCAAAGCATCTAAAGTATCCCCTATGAGACCGATTAAAATGCTTCGCCCTAACTTAAACGGACCAACTGGTTATTTCGGCTTTTTGGCGCCATATTTTGAGCGACCGCGTGAGCGATCCTCAACACCAGTTGAATCCAGTGTGCCTCGGACAATATGATAACGAACGCCAGGCAGGTCCTTAACACGTCCACCGCGCACGAGCACAACAGAGTGCTCCTGTAACTGGTGACCTTCGCCAGGAATATAAGCCGTAACTTCCATATGGTTCGTTAATCGCACACGGGCGATCTTCCGCAAAGCGGAGTTCGGTTTCTTAGGGGTCATTGTACGCACGACCGTGCAAACACCGCGTTTCTGCGGCGCACCCTTAGGCTGGCGAATACGTTTCTGCTTTTGAGAATTATACGTATACTGCAGCGCAGGCGACTTGCTCTTGTTGCGTTTCGATTTTCGGCCTTTGCGTATCAATTGATTAATGGTTGGCACATTTGCCTCCAAATCTAAAACTAAATAATGTCTTCTTCCAATAATGGAGGCCATCATCATCTTTCAAGATGGCCTCACTGCTATCCAATTTTTCCTCCAGGGTCTGGCCGGGATTTTAGGGCTAGCTTGAAGGTAACGAGGGATGATTCTACCATGCACCTTCGGGGTCGTCAAGCAAATTTTCTTGAATCACTTTTCCCGAAGTCGCTGCTTTAGATATCCCTCCCAATGCTGATCAGACCAGTGGGCGTGTTTGGTATTCGGGCTTTATCTTCGTCCTTTCCAAAGGTGTTGATATCGCCGTTTTCCAGAACAGCTTCAATTGCAAGACCCAAACTTTGCATCTCTTTTACCAGAACCTTGAAGGCTGCAGGAATACCCGGGTCTTCAATTGGTTCTCCTTTTACGATTGCCTCATAGGTGCTCACACGACCGGTAACATCATCAGATTTCACAGTCAGCATCTCTTGTAATGTATAAGCAGCACCATATGCCTCAAGCGCCCAAACTTCCATCTCACCAAAGCGCTGTCCGCCAAATTGAGCTTTGCCGCCCAGCGGCTGCTGAGTCACAAGGCTGTATGGGCCGGTTGAACGGGCGTGCACTTTGTCTTCAACTAGGTGGTGCAGTTTGAGTACTGTCATCAAACCTACAGTGACGGGATGGTCATAATATTCACCGGTCATGCCGTCACGCAATTTTTGTTTACCAAGGGTTGGCATGGGGCGATCAACTTCCTTCATCACCTCACGTGCCTTTACCTTTACTTCTTCTTCGCCCAGGTTTTCATCAACCTCATAGCCGTAGGATTTTATCCACAGCTGAAGACAAGCATTAATCGCTGCAGTATCCTGGTCATCACGCTCTAACAAAGAGACTTCATCCGTTTCAAAGAAAGTGATCTTCTCAGGATCATAACCTTCGTCACGGAGCCATTCCTTCAGTGTCACACGGCGAGCATAATCACGGTTCGCACTGAAATCATAGACATCATAACCGCGATCGCCCAACCATTCTTCAAGGTAAAGCAATCGAACTTCATCATCATCCTGGATCGCATCCGGGTCATATTCTTGCTGTTTCAACCAATCCCAGGCTTTTTCACCTGTGACTTCCCAAGCCCTGTCGATCATCCAGGCACGGGCTAACTCAGCTTCAATTTCATATTCCGTTGCACCATCAAAGACGGGGGTTAGGGCTCTGAAAGCAAGCCGTTCTGCAGCCCAGCCAAGGTGAACTTCAAGCAGCTGTCCAAGGTTCATACGTCCAGGCACGCTCAAAGGATTCAAGATGATCTCGATCGGTCGTCCATTTTCAAGGAATGGCATATCTTCAACTGGAACCACCATTGAGATAACGCCTTTGTTCCCGTGCCGCCCAGCCATCTTGTCACCTTCAGTAACCTTACGCCTTTGGGCAACGGATACACGGACCATCATATCCACGCCAGCTTTGAGATCGGAGTTCTCTTCACGAGTGAAAACCTTTACATCAACAACCGTACCCTTTTCACCATGGGGCATTCGCAAGGATGTATCTTTGACATCACGTGACTTTTCACCGAAGATTGCCCTGAGCAATCGTTCTTCAGGGGTCAACTCTTTTTCACCCTTTGGCGTGATTTTGCCAACCAGGATATCATTGGGGCCAACTTCTGCACCAATCCGGATAATGCCATGTTCATCGAGGTTGCGAATGGTCTCCTCGCCAACATTGGGTATATCCCGGGTGATCTCCTCGGGGCCAAGTTTGGTATCGCGTGCTTCCACTTCGTGTTTTTCAATATGAACAGAGGTATAGCGATCTTCCTGAACCAATTTCTCAGAAATCAGGATCGCATCCTCAAAGTTGCCGCCTTCCCATGAGACAAAAGCGATCAAGACATTTTGCCCAAGGGCTAAATTGCCATCAACTGATGACGATGAATCGCCAATGATCTGACCCTTCTTTATCCTTTGGCCTTTGATAACCGCTGGACGCTGATCAATACAGGTTGATTGGTTCGAACGGCGATACTTCTGTAAGGTATAAATGCGGATGTTGCCGTTGCTCTCTCGAACTTTGATCACCCGCCCAGTCACAGAAACAACTTCGCCGTCTTCCTCAGCAACAACAAGCTGACCTGAGTCAATTGCAGAATACGCTTCCATACCCGTAGAAACAATCGGGATTTCGGGTCGCACCAGCGGAACAGCTTGCGCCATCATGTTGGAACCCATCAAAGCCCGGTTCGCATCATCATGCTCAAGGAATGGGATCAATGCAGCACTGACACCTACAATCTGCTGTGGTGCTACATCCATGTAGTCAATCTCTTCAGGGTTGCTGATTTTGAACCCGGAGTGATAGCGGCAGGAAACACGTCGCATGAACTCATTATGTTCATTCAATGGCGCATTTGCCTGGGCAATCACAAATTTGTCTTCGCGGTCTGCGGACAAATATTGATAATCATCTGTCACAAAAGGCGTCACCAAAATCCTGTCGCGTTCCAGCTTTGACAGTTTCTTAGCCAGCGCTTCTGTTATTCTTTCACCCTTCTCTGCAATCACTTCGTCAGTTTCAGGATCTTTGATATCTTCCCGCAATTCACGACCGACGAGTTCATCCGAGGGCTTGAGGGATTTAAGAACTCTGCGATAGGGTGTTTCAATAAAGCCGTATTCATTCACCGTGGCATACGTTGCCATACGCCCAATCAAACCAATGTTTGGACCTTCTGGTGTCTCAATTGGGCAAATACGTCCGTAGTGCGTATGGTGAACGTCACGAACGTCAAACCCAGCGCGTTCACGGCGCAAGCCACCCGGACCTAAAGCTGACAGCGTTCGTTTATGCCGAAGCTCAGACAGCGGGTTTGTCTCTTCCATGAATTGAGATAACTGGCTGGACCCAAAGAACTCGCGCAGTGATGCCACAACAGGACGAATATTCACCAAACTGGTTGGTGAAACCTGATCCTGATCGCGAATTGACATACGCTCACGGATGACACGTTCCATCCGGCGCAAGCCAACACGTAATTTATTCTGGATGAGCTCGCCAACGGTTTTTACACGGCGATTGCCAAGATGATCGATATCATCCCCGCGTTCAACGCCGTTATTGATCTCAATCATTCGGCGAACAAGCAGAACGATATCAGACTTCGTAATTGTACGGTGGCTGATCGGGATTTCCTGATCCAGTTTTTGATTTAATTTATAACGCCCGACCCTTTCAAGATCATAACGTCGATAGTCAAAAAGTTGCTCCTCAAGGAAGTCTTTTGCGTTTTCTAAGGTTGGCGGATCGCCAGGGCGCAGGCGCTTGAAGAACTCAATCAAAGCTGCCTGTGCAACTGTCTTCCCATCAGACAGGTCCCACTCAGGTTCCTGGTTGATGGATGAGGCGATGAAGGGTCGATCTGGATTGTTATCGACATCCTCAAATAATGCCATCAATTCTTCATCAGAGCCAGTTTTGATTGGGCTGTCTTCCATTGGGATACCGTCATCAACTTCAGCCAGGGCACGTAAGAACACCGTGATCGGTGTGGTTCGGCGTCGGTTAAATTTGATGATGATGTAATCATGCTTGCGAGTTTCAAACTCCATCCATGCGCCCCGGTCAGGGATCATCTTCGCTGTTGAAAGATAGCGCCCGGTTGCCCGATCAAGCTCTCGTTCAAAATACACACCAGGAGAGCGGATCAACTGGTTGACCACAACACGCTCGGTGCCATTAATAATGAAGGTGCCCTTGGGGGTCATCTCAGGGAAATCGCCCATGAACAGGTCTTGTTTGATCGGCTCAGGGACTTCTTTTCCTTTTAATAACACGGTCACATATAAAGGTGACGCGTAAGTTAAATCGCGCTCAAGGCATTCCTCAATGGTATTCTTGGGTTCTTCGTACCAGTACTTAAGATCCCACTCTTTAGAAAAGTCATCACCTGTGGGGAAATAAAGCTGCATTCCCTTGTTATATGATTCAATCGGGGAAACTTCTGCAAATAAACTATGAAATCCTTCTCGCTTAAGCCGCTCAAAGGAATCCATTTGGACTTGTATTAATTTCGGTAAGTCTAATCCAACCGGAATACGTCTGTATGATTTGACGGGCAATAAATCTGCCATTAAACTCTCCTGGGAAACTATGGTTGCCGGGATTTCGATATAAAAAATATCTGTTTAAATAGATTAATCAGCGCAAAGCGCAAGTTATCATTATAGCAAAATGAAACACAATAGTCAAGCAAAGTTGGATTTTTTCTGTTATGAATCTTGATTATTCAAACTCCCTCTCAAAGCAGATAATTTCACAATTTGATTTTAACTAAAAATCCCGTTTCTAAAGCTTGGGTATTCTACCCCATTTATCGAATAAATGCATTGGTTTATTGATTAACATTTCAGCCGTGTAAACTTATTTTTCAAAAACTGCTTCGTTAAATTTAAAGATATCGGAAAAGGCATGAAACTTTGGGATTGCAAGCTTCTTTATACGTGCAATCCATTACAAGCTGAACTTCACTTATAAACGAACGGCATACTTTTGTGAAAAGTAGCAGATTTATCCTTCAGCCCGGACACAAGCCTTTAATGAATCCGAAATCGCCTCTGCAGACTTTGCCGTAAGCTGGGATGCTAAGGCACAATCTCCAAAGCCAATTCTGCCATCGCTAAAAAGCCCTGTTCGCGCTGCTGGTGGGATGCATTTTCACCGGTCTGGATATTGTCGCTCACAGTCAGGATTGAGAGTGCCCTGGCATTGAAACGGGCTGCCAGACTGTAAAGCGCACTGGTTTCCATCTCCACCACCTTGATGTCAAATTTTTCCAGGATCACCCACCAATCGGGGTCTTCATCATTGTAGAAGATGTCCGAACTCAAGATCCCACCCACATTTACCTTCAAGCCTCGTGCCTGTGCCGCTTGCCAGGCGGAAAGTAAGAGATCAAAATTGGCGCTAGGCGCAAAGTCAATGCCATTGAAAACCAACTTGTTCATTTGAGAATCCGTGGACGCTGTCATCGCCAAAACAAGGTCCCCGATCTTTAAGTCCTTTTGGATTGCACCACAGGTCCCAACACGCACCAAATTTTCAACCTGATAGTCGACAATTAGCTCATGGACGTAGATCGAATGCGAAGGCATCCCCATGCCGGTGCCCATCACTGAAACCCGTTTGCCTTTGTATGTTCCCGTATACCCATACATTCCCCGCACCTGGTTGAAGCACTCAGCCCCATCCAGAAGCTGTTCTGCAATGAATTTTGCCCGTAAAGGATCCCCCGGCAAGAGAATGCTCTTTGCAATCTGACCATCTTTAGCACCGATATGTAAACTCACAGCCACCTCCAGTGTAGATTGATTAATACATGAGTAAGTCTAGTATACTCTGCCAGGCAGTTCTTTACACAGAACACAAGGCCGTAAACCTAAAAATCAATTCTCCAAAGGGACACTCCATGAAACAATCAAATAATGTTTATCTGCTATTGCTACCCTTGATGGTATCTATATTTCCAAGTTCTTTTTAAAAATCCAATCCAAATAAATAACAGCCTAAATTCAACTAATATATTTCTGTAGGGGTGGGGCTCTGTCCCCACCCTTCTTTGGTTGAATAGTTCCAAGGTGCAAAAGCAATCAAGAGTTTTCCAATGTTCCCGTCATTACCCTGCCTTTAATTGACTTCAAGTCGCCTCATGTGGTAGGATATCAACATAATAAAATATTCATGACAGTTGAACGGGGAGCCTGATCACACAGGCTGAGAGGAAGATGCAAATCTTCGACCCGCAAGACCTGATCCGGATAATGCCGGCGGAGGGATGAGATTGCAACGACACAAACACCCTCCACAAAATGGAAGGGTGTTTTTTTATGAACCCAAAAAATCGAAAAATTGTCCTTTTTTCCAATGGGGAGTTGCCAAAACCAAAAGCGCTTGCAAAAAAACTGGGAAGGGCTGACTTCCTGATTGCAGTGGATGGCGGCTTGAATCACATGATCCCCCTGAATTTAGAGCCTGACCTGATCATCGGCGACCTCGATTCGATCGATGAAGCAACCCTGCAGCCCTACCGAGAAAAGAAAACAAAAATTCAAAAGTTCCCCACCGACAAAGACCAGAACGACCTTGAGCTTGCCATCCAGGCTGCCATCGAAATG
>LGHA01000214.1 GCA_001508595.1 Anaerolineaceae bacterium 46_22
CTGCCTGAAAACTGGGAAGAATCACTCCCTATTTTCCCTGAAGACGAAAAGGGCATGGCAACAAGAGCTGCCTCTGGGAAAGTTTTGAATGCTTTGGCTAAAGCCATACCAGAATTGATGGGGGGGTCAGCTGACCTTGCGCCTTCGAATAAAACCTGGATCAACGGTGAGTTGGCTTTCCAGACAGACACACCCCAGGGACGAAATATGCATTTTGGCGTACGTGAACATGCAATGGGTTCAATTGTCAATGGCATGTCTGTTCATGGCGGTCTGATCCCATATGGCGGCACTTTCCTCGTGTTTTCAGATTATATGCGCGGGGCAGTAAGGCTTTCTGCGCTTTCAGAATATCCGACCATTTGGGTCTTTACCCATGACTCGATTGGCGTCGGTGAAGATGGACCAACCCATCAACCCGTTGAGCATACCGGCAGTCTGCGAATTATCCCCAATTTGGTCACGATCAGGCCTGCTGATGCAAATGAAACTGCACAGGCGTGGCGCTTTGCAATTCAACATCACGGTCCGGTGGCATTAATCCTCTCACGTCAAAATTTACCCACCATTGATCGCAACACCTTTTCTGAGGCTGAGGGCTTATTCAAAGGAGCATATGTCTTAGCGGATATGGGTCAGGATGACCCCGAGTTGATATTGATGGCATCCGGTTCAGAAGTTGATTTGATTCTTCGCGCCGCCAGTAACCTGGCAGCAGAAGGTATTAATGTCCGTGTTGTATCCTTCCCAAGTTGGGAGATTTTTTCCCAACAGGACCAGACTTACAAAGACCAAGTATTACCCCCAAATGTCAGAGCACGCATCGCGGTTGAAGCGGGCAGCTCCATGGGCTGGCATCGTTGGGTCGGCGATATGGGCAAGGTCATTGGCATTGACAAATTTGGTGCTTCAGCACCGGGCGACCTTGTTATGGAAGAATATGGATTTACAGTTGCAAATGTGATTGACTCGGCGCTTGATTTATTACAATCAGTACATCTTGATGAACTGAACCGTAATAACGGCAAAAAATAAAGAAAGGTTATTAAAAATGAGAGTAGCAGTTGCTTCAGATCACGGTGGATTTCCTTTGAAAGATGTGGTTATCAATACTCTGAAGGCGTTGGGACACACACCAATTGACCTGGGTACGGATTCAGCAGAAAGTGTGGACTACCCGGATTTTGCCGAACTTGCTGGAAAAGCCATTGTTCATGGGGAGGCAGATCGAGCGGTGGTACTTTGCGGCTCAGGTGTCGGCGTTTGTATCGCAGGCAATAAGATTAAAGGCGTTTATGCTTGTTTGTGTCATGACACCTATTCCGCCGCCCAGGGAGTAGAGCATGATCATATGAATATGTTGTGTTTGGGCGCGAGGGTGATCGGCGATGAATTGGCAAAAAAGATTGTAGAAGCCTTCATTACGGCTGAGCCTTCAGATGACCCAAGACACTTGAGAAGAGTTGGGAAAACTCGATTGATTGAAGCAAAAGAAATGAAAGGATGATAATGAACAGCGTTATTAAATTAGGTCAATTAGGACAATCTATTTGGTATGACAATCTCCAAAGATCATTAATTCAAGATGGCACCCTCAAGAACAGGATAGAAAAGCGTGAAATTTTGGGCGTAACATCAAACCCGAGTATCTTCGAGAAAGCCATCTCTTCATCCAAAGACTATCATGATGATTTACAAACGATGTCCTGGGCTGGATTGTCAGCTGAGGAAATGTTCTACCGATTAGCCATAAAAGATATTCAGGACCTGGCAGATTTATTCATGCCATATTTCGAATCGACAGGCGGCAAAGATGGTTTTGTGAGTTTAGAGGTCAATCCGAAGCTTGCCTATGACACACAGCAGACAATTGATGAGGCATTGTGGTTATGGGAAACTGTGGATCGACCAAACCTGCTGGTAAAAATTCCAGCAACCAAAGAAGGCTTGCCGGCAATCACTGAGGTGATCGCTGCGGGTGTTAACGTCAATGTGACATTGATTTTTTCTCGAAAGAGATATATTGAGGTGATGGATGCCTACTTACAGGGGCTTGAAAAACGATTAGAAGCTGGCGAAGACATTTCTCATATTGCCTCTGTCGGATCCTTCTTTGTTTCACGGCTTGAAAATAAAGCAGACGGTCGATTGCA
>LGHA01000215.1 GCA_001508595.1 Anaerolineaceae bacterium 46_22
GGGTTAATGGTGATCAGTTTCCTGTTCACACTGCTCAGGAATTTTTAGATTGATAAGCCTGCTTGTCGCCTTTTCTTTCCCCCAGCAAACGGATTGGTCAGCATAAATTTATCCTCGTTTTTTGAGAGGGTAGCGCCCGGCAGTTCGCATCCACCAAATTAATGCGCCTATCCAGCCAAATAACAAGCCAACAACAATAACCTCGACGACAAAGACTGTTCCCGATTCCACCATCCAGTATTTTGTCCCGCTTGTACCGAGATTGAGAAGGGTATATGCCATCAATCCCCCAATCAGGGCGCATAAGGCAGAACGCAAGCCCCAACGAGCAGATCCCCACCAATAGAAACCAATCAAATATGTAAAGACAAAACCCAGTCCCATCACGATGATTCCCATTGCCCATTCCCCCAGGGTTGGAAACTTATTATGCTTTGGCTCCGGGATAGGGGTAGGGCTTTGAGTTGCTGTTGGCTCAGGGGTTGGTGAAGCTGTCGGTGTGGGAGATGCCAGGGGGGTAGGAGATATTGAGAGGATCGAGGTAACCCCTTCAGGAGAAATATTAATCTGGAGGGTTTCAGATCGCATTGCCGGCTCGCTGGTTGCGCTGATTTCAAGTCCGCCTGCGGCTTGAATTCGGTAATTAAAATAAGCCACGCCGCCAGAGGTGGTGGTTTGAAATTGCTGTGTTATCCCGGGTTCGCCGGAAATTTGGAAGTTAAACCGCACAACCGTTCCATCCGGCACAATATTACGATTGTGATCATAAATGCGCCCGGTGCGAATGGTCAGAGTATCCCCAACATTAAAACTGGGCAGCGGCGTTGGCACTGGCGTTTGGGTCGCACCAGGTGTTTGTGTTTGGGCAGGGACTTCTGTAGGCGTTTCTTCGGGCAAGACCAATTCGAGGTCAATCACCTGCTCAGGGTCTGGTGATGTAACCGTGATCAGGTCGTAGCCCACGGCATTCAAAGATATCGGCAGCGCCCCTGACGGCACCAATTCTTGCATCAAGACCCTTGCAGCAACATCCAAAAAGGCTGGCGATCGGCTGTAAAGCGCATAATAAGCCGTTAACTTTGTAATATTGGTCGAATCCAGGTAAATCGGCGATCCCATCGAAAAAACAACTACCTTTTTCCCGGATAATAGATCCGGGCGATCAACCAAAATTCGTTGAAGGGCGTTCGAGCCGGGTTCATCGGGGTCAAGATCAACGGTATTGAAGATCACCCAGTCTGCTACCTGGAGGTTCTCAAGTAAAAATTCGGGAGCATCCACTTCGGCATTGTCCAAGACATTGACCAGCTGCGAGAAAGTGTAGGAAAACAGGTTTTGTTCTAAAATCTGACCCCCTGCTTGGGGTCCGTACAGGTTCAGAAGGGCGTTCGCCATGGATTTTGTCGCGACCTGGTTGTAAGGAGGGCAGGTGTCACATTGGGAAACTGTGCGTACGTCGGTAAAAATGACAATATCCTCATACCAGGCTGGCGGCGAGGGCAAAATCGTGTCGAATTCCTGTGCCGGCGGGCTGATCATGGTGACCGCTTCCTGCGCGACATCGAATGTAACATCTTCAGATGTGCCAAGTTCGGTCAAATCTTCACCCACCGGAAGCACATTCTCTATGTCAAATTCGCCGTATATTTTCTCTTTTGCTTTTAAAACTCTCAACACTGATGAATCGACACGCTGTGCAAAGGCAGAATCTTCTCGATACTTTTGAACAAAAAAATCGATGATGGAAACCAGGGTTGTGTACGAATCAGGGTCAGTCGAGGATCTCAAATTGTTCACATACAAGACATCGTTCCCTGCAAGGAAAGCATTCCTGGCTACAGGGAGCGCATCAAAATTGGTCCCATTAGGATCGAAAAACCGTCTTAATGATTCACTGCCTAAGTTATCACTAAAGATAAGCCCGCCTTCCTCCCGCCATGCTTGAAATTCCGGCAGTGACATGATTTCCTGGAAAGCATTGGAATCAAAGCTGATTGGGCGTGTCGTTTCGCGAATATTTCCCTGGAATCCCTGGTAGCGAATATGTGAGACCATGAGCCCATCCACTCGGTTGGGGTCGCCATAGACAGGTGTCGTCACAGAAAAATATGGGGGTAGTTCAATTTGTTTAAGCTGATCCAGC
>LGHA01000216.1 GCA_001508595.1 Anaerolineaceae bacterium 46_22
TAAAACAAAGCCAATCCAGCTAATGCCCAGGCTAAAACCCCATCGGTCAGGGGCAGCAGGAGGGCTGCCAGGCTGTTGACGCCCAAAAATATCCAGATCACACGCCGTTTCCCAATAACGTCCAACCACACCGCAGAAAAGACCTCGCCCCCCAGTTCTGAAACGCCAATGACCACAGATGCAATTGCCAGTGCTGCAAAATTAAGCCCAAACTGGTCTTCAATCCACACACCAAAGATCAAATTAACCGTTTCGTTGGCGCCTGTAAAAAGAATCCCTGCTAATAAACCCGCCAAAGCAGGCCATGTCTGCAATATCCGCCCAAAATTCTGCTTGATATTATTCCCTTCAGTACTTTGAATACGATTGGACGGCAGGATCCAGGCAAATAAGAGGAAGAGCAAAATCCCAATAATTGTGAAAATCAAGAATGGCGTTACCCAACTATAAGATTCCAGCAGCAGTCCCACCAGTGGGATACCCCCAATAAAGGCTAAAGCCCAGCTTAATTCTGTGATTGCCAGCACCCGTCCGCGTTTTCCAAAGGGCACATTGTCGCCCAGGTAGGCATTCAGCGAGGGGATAAATACCCCATTCCCCAGCAGCACCAGGGAGGTCCCAGCCACAAAGCCCCAGAAATTTGGAAATATCCCAACCACACTGCTCCCGGCAGTGAACAAGCCCAACCCCAGCAATATCCCTGTCTTGCGATCATGGGTGTCCGCGATTGTAGCTAAAAACGGACCAAACACACCCAAAAAGGAGCGAACGGAAAATGCCATGGCAAGGCTTGCGGTTGCCACGCCCATTTCCTTTGCAAAAACCGGCAGAAAAGGATAAACCATTCGGTAATTGGTGTTGATGATCGTGCGCGCCAGGGTAAACAGGAAGATATGAAGCTTGATCTTGATCGATGAAATTAACATAACCCTGCTATTATACACCTAAGCTGACGGGCTGCTTCGGAACTGGACAAGACCTGTCAAAATAAGTAATATTAATATATAATCAAATTACGGATCGTTGATCAAAAGATTAACATCCTTCCCTTTGTTATATTTCGGGGACTGTTAAACCAACCATATATAAAGGAGAGTTTTATGGCAAAAATTATTGATATTGAAGGCATTGGACAGGCGTACGTCCAAAAATTGACCGCTATTGGCATCAAAACAACCAATAAGCTGCTCAAAAAAGGCGGCACCCCTAAAGGGCGCGAAGAGTTGGTAAAAGAAACCGGCATTAGCGGCGATCTGATTTTGGAATGGGTCAATCATGCTGACCTTTACCGGATCAAGGGTGTTGCAGAAGAATATTCCGACCTTCTGGAAGAAGCTGGTGTGGACACAGTACCTGAGCTTGCGCAGCGCAATCCCGAAAACCTGTATGCAAAACTTGTTGAGGTCAACGACATGAAAAAGCTCGTCCGCCAGCTGCCCTCGCAACGACAGGTCGCTGATTGGGTTGAACAAGCAAAAGCTTTGCCAAGGCAAATTCACTACTAAAGCCCTTTGTTTTAATCAAACATAACAATAAATTCCACCCCCTGACCATTAAACAAAAAGGTCAGGGGGTTTGGATTAAATCGGGCTGCATTTTTCGATGTGCAAACTTGCTGATATAATCCCCATTAACTATCTATCAAACATTGAAATCACTGACCCGATTCAAGGGGATCAACTAAGATGACTGCTCTAAAAAATTATGCATTCTTTAAAGCCCTTTCACTTCTAATTATTTTTAGCCTTATCGCAGCTTGTTCAGCACAAGTATCGACCACTCCACCCCTTCCTTCAATGACTAAGACGTCATCTATCCAAGAGTCTAAACCTACGTCTACACAATCCTTAGAGCCTATGGAAACACCGGAACCAACAATAACATCTGAACCTCTGAGGTTGTTTCTGCCTGAACCCTTACCTTCTGGCATCATCAACAGCGAACTCCCCATCACTTATAAACGGTCCTATCATTCCAACACCTTGTGGTTCGGACATACATCACAAGCACCCCAGGGAGAAATATTGCACACAACGGATTGGGTTTATGCCCTGGCGGCACCCTTCCCCACCATCATTGACGACCTGTCCAGTGAAGACTTCCAGGATTTGTGGTTTGGGGGGTGGGACTGGCAGGATTTTTTATGTCCCCGAAACAATCGCTGGGGGTATGAGAAACATGTGGGGTTGGCCTAGTGGAACATTGGTAAAAACTGTAGAAACCATTCCCGACCCCGACACCCTTTGGGAGGAAAATGCCTGGGCAATCATCCCCTTTGATGATTTAGACCCAAAACTCAAGGTGATCAGCATTGATGGCATATCACCGCTATTCAAGGACTTCCAGGCATCCGGCTATCCCCTCAACATGCAATACCAGCTCATTAAAGAACAGCGTTTAACAGCACCTCTCAACGCGCAGGATTTAGAGACCGTCATCTCAGCCATTGAAACCACCAACCGTAACCCGGATAAAATGACCACCCTGGTCATGACAGGTGTAACAGCCTTGGTGAGAGCAACCGCATACCGCATGGAGATCAACGGTGTGACATACCCGGGGGAAGAGATCGCCGATTGGCTGCGCGAGGCAGACATCACACACATCAGCAATGAAGTTTCATTTTATGAAGATTGTCCCTTCCCGGATCCGCACAACCGAATGCTGTTTTTTTGCAGCAGTCCGGATTACATTGAACTCTTTGAATATGTGGGGGCGGACGTCATTGAGCTGACCGGCAACCACAATAACGACGCCCTGTACGTCTATGGTGAGGATGTGGTCCCCTTCACCCTGGACCTTTACGACCACTACGGTATGAGGACCTACGGCGGCGGACGCAACCTTGGAGAGGCACAAACCCCCGCGATAATGACCCACAACGGCAATCGTATCGCTTTCATAGGCTGCAACGCGCCCGGCCCAGTTTTTGCATGGGCAACAGATGAAGGAGGCGGTGCGGCACCCTGCGGCGATTATCAATGGATGACGGAGAAAATCCAGCAACTCAGAGAGGAAGGTATCCTGCCCATCGCAACCCTGCAGTATTTCGAGGATTATTACAATTACCCGGAATCGCACCATATCCGGGATTTTGGTCTGCTGGCTGAAGCAGGCGCAGCGATCGTCAACGGCAGCCAGGCACACCGACCGAAAGGTATGGCTTTTGAGAGTGGCGCTTTCATTGATTATGGGCTTGGAAATTTATTTTTTGACCAGATGGGTGTGACAATCAACGGCGAAAACATCCAGCAAACAAGCTGGGAAGTAATTCAGAGACATACCATTTACGATGGTCATTTATTGAGCACCGAGCTGTTAACAGCAAAGCTGCAAGATTATGCCCAGCCGCGCCCCATGACAGAGCAAGAGCGATCAGTATTCCTGGAAGAACTTTTCTCAGCAAGCGGCTGGATTTCGCGGTAAAATCGGCAAAAGGATTGTCTAAGCTTTAAGGAAAAAAACCATGGTCTCAATTGCAGAGTTTTCAAAAGATCCGAAATACACCATCAAGGTTGTCAGCGAACGAAGCGGCGT